>WRDC01000006.1 GCA_009783635.1 Methanimicrococcus sp.
GGCTGTTTTCGTAAATGCCGCGAAGTTCCTGTTTCCTGCGAGCCGTCAATTCCGCTTCCAGTTCCGAAAATTCCGGAAGCAAATCCGGATTGTCTAAATCATATTCATCAGAAACCATCAGCGTTTCAAGTCTTTTCTTTTGGGACGGTGAGAATTTTTCTTTGGCGGGCATGGAAACAGACTCCTTTGAAACGGATTCCTTTGAAACAGATTCCTTTGAAACAGATTCCTTTGAAACAGATTCCTTTGAAACAGATTCCTTTGAAACAGATTCCTTTAAAACAGATTCCTTTAAAACAGGCTCCTTTAAAACGGGCTCCTTTGTTTGATTTGAACCGGCGGGCTGTGCCGTCGCCGCCGACCGTTCCGCTGAGATCGGAATGGAAACGGGCCGGGAAATTGATTTCTTTTCAACTTTTTTGGGCGCGGACTTCTTCTGCTGCGGTTCGGCGTAAGTTCCGGAAAGGTCGTAAAAGTCTTTGGAAACGAATTTGTTGATCCGTTCCTCAGAAAGTTTGCAATGTTTGCAAACCTTTCCGTACTTGGAATTTCGAAGAGAGCGGGCGGAGGAGCTGCGGCGGGAATTGTTAACGGTAATCATTTCACCGCAATCGGTAACGATTCGGATTTTTTTAGAGGAAACGTCATATTTTTTGATACCGTGCAGTACGTCTTTTCGCGAGAGCCAAACATCATTTTGTTTGACAAGCTTCTCAAGCATTGGACGGTCTGCCATTTTTGTTTCCTCCTTTTGTCCTTTTGATTTGTGATGCTTTTTTGTTAAATATGATACGGAAATCCCGGGAATCTAACCCGGCTAAACGGATCTAGAGTCCGTTCGGTCTACCTGACCAGATTTCCAGCCGAAGTTTAAGTTGTGATTTAAGTTGTGATTGTTGTTTGTGTGTTCATTGACAGAATGTTGTTTTGATTTGTAAAGATTTGAAATGTTCCGAATTTAAGCGATTTTTTTAAGCTTTATTTTAATTAATAACTTTCCCAATTCACTCGATTCGCCGGAAAACCAAGCATATATGCTGCCGTTATCGATATTTTTATGAGGCACAGATTATATAATGTCCGGCAATTTCATTATAAATCAAGCCGGCAGCTGCTAAAGCGTTAAAAGAGCGAGGGCGGTTGTGTTTATGTCGTTTGCCCAAAAACCGTTATCGTTTTGAGCGGAAAGCAGCCAGAAAAGGGACTGGCCCGCTTCATGTTCCCGATGACAGAGAAGCAAAGCTTGAAGCACCAGACAACTTGTTGCCGGATAACTCCAAAAACCGTCTTTCCGAACGGAAAGCAGGTAATCGGTTTTTTTGGAAATAAATTCAAAAACCATGGCATCGGCTTTTTCGCTGAACTGCCCCAAATTTTTCTGTTTTTGAAGGGCGGTAATGATCAGCGCCGTTGTTCCGGGATGCCGCCAGTCGGGATGGTCATTTTCGCAGATATCCAGACAGACTTCCTCTTGGAAGACGCCGGCGTCGGCCAGCGCCGACAGAGCGTAAACCGTGTTGTAAATGTCATTCGTTACGTCTTCCCAAAGATTTTTGCGGGAGATTAAATAAGAAACGGCGGAGCCGCAGGCCTCCAAAAGGTCTTTGTTGTCCAACTTTTCGGCGCAGGCTTCTAAAAAAGAATGGGAGGCAAAAAGGCATGAAACGGCGCGGGCGGTTTCGCGGATATCGCCGAATGAGCCGTTGTTGTTTTGTTTCATTAAAAGCGTGTGAATATACAAAAACGCGATTTGAGGATAATTCCAGTAAAGATGGGATAAAATCAAATTGGAAAGCTCTTTGGGATCAAGTTCCGAAAAGACGCTTTTTGATTTTGAGAAATAAGATGAAATACATGAAAAACCAGCATCCGCCGCACTCATTACATTTGCCGGTAACTCGGAAGGGTCCGGTTTGAAATTGCGCGCGATTTTGCAGGATGTCATAATAGTTTGTTCCGATGTCGGTTTTCAGATAAAACTAATCATCAAAATTTTTTAAGAAAAAACTTAGAAAATGTGGAAAAATGAGTTTCCATATTAAAATGGAAACTCGTGCGTGTGTTTTTATATGGTTTGTGGTTATAGAATGTGTGGTTTTAGATTTTGTTAAACTTTTGGTTTAAAAAATCCAAAATCAATTCTAAAATAATTCCGCCTCATATAAAAACTTTTTGCTTTTTGAGGGGAGACCGATGAATAAAACGATAGAAAGCCATTAAAAAAATTGCCTTATACTGAAACAATAAAAAGGCGTATTAAAATCCGGTCAGACCGGAAATTACAAAGCCTTTGTAATATTTTGTTTATACAAATTCCGAAAAAATGATTAAAGCCAGACAGAAAAAAGCATATTTATAGAAGAGACGTGTTTATAATTTTATAAATTTTAATCGTTTCACTTTGTAAAAAAATCAAGATAAAGAGACTAAAGAGAGGTAAAAACATGATTTGGATGATTCTTCAGAAATTTTTAGGACTCCCCGGTTTAGGAATCCCCGGTTTGAAAATAATAACCGGCGTGACAAAGATTCCCGGTGTAAATCCCAACATCGGAAAAGAGGACAGAATGATCCGCGCCGGAATCGGCGCCGCGGCTTTGGTTGCTTTGGCGTTTGTTAAACAGGGATTTCTGATCCGCTATCTGCTTGGCTTGGCGGCGCTGGTCGGTTTATTTACCGCTTATACAAAATTTTCTCCGGTTTATGTTTTGCTCGGCGAAAACACCCGGAAAAAGAAAGGAAAGAAAAAATAACTTCAATTTTTTGTTGAGATTATTTTTTTAAAAAAATTCTAATTTTTCGAATAAAAATTTTTTAACCTGTGTTTTATATCTTATTTTCATTTTTCGTCAGGTTTACTCTTATTTTTGTGTCAGTAAAAGAGAGTTAAAACCTGTTAAAACTTTGAGACAAAAGTCTCATCTTTTGAAAAGGTCTCATCCTTTGAACAAAGTTTCATTTCTTTGAACAAAGTTTCATTTTTTGAAAAAAGACTTCATATATTTGAAACAGATTTTAGAATCATATTTAGAAAACAATTTTCAATCACAATTTTTCAGAGGACAGATTCAAATGACGATTATTGCAATCATCGGCGATGAGAAAACCGGAAGGACAACGCTTGCTTCAAAGCTCGGCAAAAAGGGAACGGATTCCGATATCACATTATTTAATGACGACCGCCACGAGCAGAAATATGTTTATGTTGACGCCAAATCTTATCCGAAATCCGTGAAATCAATTGTCGCGGCGCTGAATTTATCCGATATGGCTGTTCTTTGCGTGACGCCCAACGGTTTAACGCCGATTGTCGGCGAATGTATTGTGGCGCTGGATTTGCTTCAATTCAAGCGCGGTATTATCGTTATCACAAAATCAGATACAAGTTACGCTATGGAAATTGACGCTTTCAAAGAAAAGCTCAAGAAAATCACGGCCGGAACCGTTCTTGAAAAATGGGGAATTATTTCTTTAAACACCAACAAGGACGCGCCAAACGCCTTTGAAGGTATCGACGACCTTAAAGAACAGATTTACAAGCTCGGCAGCGAAATCGCGGTTGAACAAAAAGCCAAGAACGGTTTACCGCAGCGGGTCGTTATTGATCACTTCTTTAATGTGACCGGTATCGGTATCGTTATTCTCGGAAAAGTTTTGCAGGGAACGATTCACGCCCATGATAAAATCGGCCTGTATCCGGTCGACAAAAAAGTCGATATCCGTTCCATTCAAACGCACGATATCGATGTCAAAGAAACGGGAACCGGTTCCCGCGTCGGCGTCGGTTTAAAAGGTCTTCTCGAACGAGAGCTTGAACGCGGGTTTTTGCTTTCCGACAACGAATCGGTTGCAACCGAATTTGAAATAGAATGCAAGCTTTCAAATTTTGCCAAAGGCGGCATAAAATCGGATGATGTTTTACATATGTTCGTCGGTCTCCAATCCGACCCTGTCCGCGTGAAGAAAATCACAGTCGGCGGCGCCGAAAAAGATAAAATCAATGCGGGCGAAACGGGCATTCTGAAACTGGAAGGCGGCAAAAGGATCTCTTACAGCAAAGACGATTTGTTTTTGTTCGCGAGTTTAGAGGACAATCAGCGGTTTACGGCAGCCGGAAAGCACGTTTAATTTTTAAAAAAAGATGAAAATTCTAAAAACAGACGAAAATTCTAAAAACAAACGGGGTGCAGCGGGCACCCCAAAAATGCATGTGGATTCTGAGTCAGAAGAAAAATGCGGCCGGTCCGAAAGGCGGAGACCGCAATCTTTTTTACTCAAGCGTCGGAATGGCCAAAATCAAACTTCTGCGGGTGATGATGCCGACCAGTTTGCCGGAGTCATCCAAAATCGGAATGAGACCGATGTTTTTGTTCACCATGAAGTCGACAATATCTTCCGCTGACGAAGACGGGTTGGCCGTTATCGGGTTGCGGGACATAACGTCGGCGACAAGCAGATTTTTGATCTGGTTTTCTTGATAGTTGTCAGGAACGTGATCCTTGAATTCCTGAAGCGCGACGGCGACATCTCTTTCGGAAATAACGCCGACCAATTTACCGTCTTCCATCACCGGAATGCGGCCAATGTTGTTTTCAAGCATGAGGTGCCGGGCGTGAACGAGACGCTCACTGGAGTTAATTGTGATGATGGTTGTTTGGAACATCACCTCTTTGACCTGCCGGCCGGTAAAATCATACGCGCCGATGAGCTCATTGGGCGTGATCCAGCCCAGGACATCCTTTTCATTTTCGGAAACAAAAAGAACGCCGCCCTTTTCTTTCAGTATTTTAGCGGCAACGGCAAATTTTGTGGCGGGCTTGACGAAGGTAAAGTTTTTCGTAACAGCCGTCACCACGGGGAGAGAAGAAGCGGGCTTTGTCCTTTTTTTCGTTCCAAGCTCCTTCGCAAGATTTCTCATTGTCAAAATGCCTGTCACCTCACCGCCGTGGGTAACGAGCAGACGCCGGGTATTTTTCTTTTCCATTATACTGAGAGCGTTTGAAATTTTCGCCGATTTATCAATTGTCGGCGGAGTGACCATGATATCTTTAACCTGCATTTGTTTTCACCTTTTGGGATTCATTGACTTTTAGGTCAGCCTTTTTTTTAAGACAATAAATTTTGAAACCGCACTTTCCGTTTTGGGCGGTAAATGAACCGCGGATGAACGGAGTATGCGTTTCAAATCATAAATTTAACATAATTTAAGTGAGTGTTCCAAAAACCGATGACGGGCTTAAAGCCGGTCTGCGCCGCTTTAAGCCGGGCCTCGTCAAAATCCTGATTCCTTTTTGGATTTATTCGTGGATTCATTCGTTGGATTCAATCTTTGGATTCATTCTTTGGATTCAATCTTTGGATTCGGTCTTTGGAACTTGGATTTTTTTTGAAACCCGATATATTTCTTGTTCTTTACTCCGGAGTGTCGCGGCTCTCCGCGATTTTTTTGACGATGTCGTCCTTTGAAATCATACCGACAATCTTGCCGTTCTTTGTGACCGGAAGCGAAACAACGTTGTTGCTGATAATCTTCTTGGCGGCGCTTGCGATAGATTCGCTGACATCGGTAACAATAATGTTCGTCATCACATCCTCGGCAATGAACGGAACATCAATTGCGAATCGGGAAGCTTTGGAAGAAGATTTCTTGTTTCCCCGAATGTTTCTTTTGCCGCCGCTGTCAATCAAATCGTTGGCCGACAGGTCTTTGACAGAGACGATCCCGACCGCTTTTTCGTTGTTGTCCATGACAACGACTTTTTGAACGCCGTTTTTCTCCATTTCATCTATAATGTGATTCAGCGTGTGACCGGTGTAAACCGCCACCACCGTTTTAGACATGGCGTCGCCGACGAGGCTTTCCGCGCCGCTCTCTGACGCGTACCGGATTAAGTCTGTTTTCGAAACGATTCCCTGAACTTCTTTGTCATAGATCGGAATGTGGTCAATTTTCTGTTCGGCCATCAGCTTGGCCGCTTCGGAAACCGGCGCATTCGGCGATAAAGTGACAATGTTTTCCGTCATGACTGATTTAACCGGAATTTGGTCGATGGGTCTTCGTTTCCAAGCTGCTTCATCTTCAAAAAGCTTCATTTTCAGATCGGATTTGGTGAATATACCCAAAATAACCGGACTGTCGGCAATCAAAATGGAGCCGACCTTATATTTCATCATGAGATTACGCACATGTGCAACCGTGTCATCCGGCTTTGCAATATAAACGGGCGAACTCATGATATTTTTTACTTTCATGGAATTTCCTCCTATACGACTTAATGTCTCGTTTTCGGAAAATTAATACATTATTGACCGATACAATATTGGCTGACGCATTTTCTTTATAATGCCCGCTCAAATTCCCGGCTTTTCCGTTTTTGTTGTTTGTTTATTGATTTAATGTTGTCATCTCATATGCTCATCTTTTTAAAACTTAGGCCGGCAAAACCCGCCGATTTTTTGTTTAACAAACGGCAGGATACCCTCACCCTGTATTTAAAAACAGCAGAAATGATTATACTCCGGATCTGATTTCTCAGGCATAATACAAATCACTTCCACAACCGCGTTTTAATAAATACGGCAACCGTAATTTCTGCACGGCTTGTCGTTTAAACGCATGTATGCAAAAGTCAGAAATGAAATCGAACAAAAATGCTCTGAAATTTGGATTTGTTGTCATTTGTTTCCCCAAATTTTAACTTTCCGGATAAGTTAAAAAGGGCTTTTTTAGGTTATATAAGTTGTGCCAAATAATAAAAATGAATAAATAATTCCAAAAAAATAACATTGGTTAATTAATAATGTTTATCTTTTGGAAAATATTTGAACCCCTTGGCTTCCATTGGAACTTTGAAAAAATGAGCTCTTATGATACTGTTTTAAACATTTTGTTTCAGGTGTTTGTTTGAATGTCGGCTTGAAAAATTTCTTGATTCCTAACAATAACGGCCATCCTGAAAAAATGAAATTCTGAATTCACTTCCGAATTCACTTCCGAATTCACTTCCGAATTCACTTCCGAATTCACTTCCGAATTCACTTCCGAATTCACTTCCGAATTCACTTCCGAATTCACTTCCGAATTTACTTCCGAATTCGCTTTTGAATTTACTTCCGAATCTTTTTCATAGCTGCAAGCGCCGCTTGGGCGTCTTCGTCCCCTTGTTCCGCTGACATCTGATACCACTTCACGGCCTCGGATTCATTTTTAACAACACCTCTGCCTTCGGCGTACATCTTCGCAAGATTATATTGAGCGACCGCGTCCCCTTGCTCCGCTGACAATTGATACCACTTCGCGGCCTCAGCATAATCCTGTGCCGCGCCGCGACCCTCTTCATACATATACGCAAAATGGAATTGAGCAACCGCGTCTCCTTGTTCCGCCGCCAATTTGTACAACTTTACGGTCTCGGCATAATCCTGTTCTACGCCTCGGCCCTCTTCATACATATACGCAAGATTGCATTGGGCAACCGCGTCCCCTTGCTCCGCCGCCTATGCATACCACTTCGCGGCTTCGGCATCATTTTGATCGACGCCCCGGCCCTTGTCATACATCAGCCCGAGGTTGTTTTGGGCATCCACATCCCCTTGTTCCGCCGCTTGTGTAAACAACTTCGCAGCTTCGGCATAATTTTGGGCGACACCTCGGCCTTTGTAGTACATCAATCCGAGACGGGTTTGAGCATCCGCACTCCCCTGTTCTGCCGCTTGCGCATACCACTTCACGGCTTTAACGTCATTTCGGGCCACACCCCGGCCGGTTTCGTACAACCGTCCAAGGTTATTTTGGGCAACCGCGTCCCCCTGTTCCGCCGCTTGTTCGTACCACAACACGGCTCTGACATCATCACAATCGACGCCCAAGCCTTCTTCGTACATCCATCCGAGATAGGTTTGAGCATCCGCATATCCCTGGCCCGCCGCTTGCGCGTACCACTTCACCGCCTCATAGCCGCTTTGGGCAACGCCCCAACCGTTTTCATACATCGCGCCAAGACTGAATTGGGCTTTCGCACTCCCCTGTTCCGCCGCTTGCGTGTACCACTTCACGGCTTCAGTATCATTCTGAGCGACACCGCAGCCGTTGGCGTACATCTCCGCGAGATTATATTGATCAATCGCGTCTCCCTGTTCCGCTGCCTCGCGGAACCACTTCACAGCCTCCGCGTTGTCCTGAGCGACGCCCCGGCCTCTGAAATACATCCACCCGAGGTCATGTTGGGCATTCGCATATCCTTGTTCCGCTGCCTGCGCGTACAGCTTCACGGCCTCAGCGTCATCCTGAGTGACGCCCCTGCCTTTTTCATACATCCGGCCGAGATTATGCTGAGCCGCCGCAAATCCCTGCTCCGCCGCCTGTGCGTACCGCTTTGCAGCCTCGGCGTCATCCTGAGCGGTACCGCAACCGGTCTCATGCATCGCGCCAAGAATATTTTGAGCAAGCGCGTATCCTTGTTCCGCCGCTTGCGTGTACAGCTTTACGGCCTCAGCGTCATTCCGAGTGACACCGCGGCCGCCGGCGTACATCCTTCCGAGATTATATTGGGCAGCCGCGACTCCCTGTTCCGCTGCCTGCACATACCACTTCACAGCTTCGGAATCGTCTCGGATGACGCCCAAGCCGCCGGCGTACATGAGCCCGAGATTATTTTGGGCAGACACGACGCCTTGCTCTGCCGCCTTGTGAAACCACTCTGCGGCTTTGATATAATTTTGCGAAGCGTCCCGGCCTTTTTCATACATCACCACGCCAAGATTATGCCGGGCAAGCGCATGCCCCTGTTCCGCCGCCAGCGTGTACAGCCTCACAGCCTCAGCGTCGTCCTTTGCGACACCCCGGCCTTCGTCATACATCACGCCAAGACTGAATTGGGCTTCCGAGTGTCCCTGTTCCGCCGCAAGAAGATACCATTTCGCAGCCTCCTCATAATTTTCGGGTATGCCGTTGCCCTCGTAAAGATAGCCCAGATTGCATTGGGCAATGAGGTCCCCCCGCTCCGCCGCAAGCCTCATCCATTTGGCCGATTCCTCGTAGTCCTGAGGGATGCCGTCCATGCCTTCTTGGTACAAAAAACCGAGACTCCTTTGAGTGAAAACATTTCCGTGCTCCGCTCCGAGTTTCATCCACTTGACCGTTTCTTCTCCCGCGCTGAATGCGCCCGAAATGTTGATACAAAGACCCGCTTCAGCCGCTTGCCTGAACCACTTGGCTGTTTCTTCATCGTCCTGCAGCCTGTCCATTCCCATATCTTGCAGCAGGATGTCAATACAAAATTGAGCAAAATCGTCCTGTTCCGCTGAACGCCTGAACCACTTGGCCGCCTCTTTGTGGTTTTGGGGGACGCCCCTGCCTTCCTGATACATCACGCCGATTTCGTATTGGGCTTTGGCATCTCCGCTCTCCGCTTGAGACAGATGTTTTCGGACTTCTTTCGGCAGGTGAGCTCTGTTTTCATCAGAGTTTTTGTTGTTGTTTTTTTCGGATTTGAAAATCGCCATGTTCAGATCACCATATTCAGATCACCATGTAAAAAGGCGCTATGTAAAAAAAGAGAGGGATAAAATGCAATCAATTTAAAAAAATCAATTTAAAAATTCGGACAGTGTGTCCGAATCTTTGAATCAATTTAAACCAATTAAAGAAGAGCGATTCTTGTTTTATTTCCGGCGCTCAGTTCAATCTCTTCATTCATGCCGAACTTTGAGAAAGCGTCACTGATACGGATGGTCATCCCGATTTGAATGTCGTTGACCAAACCGGCGTGTTCGCCCCAGAGACTGACGCGGATTGTGCCCGTATCGTCCTCAAGTTCAATGTTTGAAACAGAGCTCTGCGTTCCGTCATCTCTTTCAAACTCGCGGAGATCACCGATTTCAAGAACGCGGCCCTGAACGGAATAGGCTCTGCCCGGCAGGATATCGTTGATCTTGTCAAGCTTTTCCTGATACAGAATTTCTTTATTGGAAGCGACAACGTTTCCGCGGGAGCCGACGTTGAGCTCAACCGTTTGGCTGAAGTTGTTCATGCGCGAATAGGCGTTGAGAATATCAACAGATTCGCCGAAGTCGAATTCATCCAAATAAACGGTTTTGTCGTCCCAAAGGCTGACGCGGATTTTGCCGGTCGGGTCACCGATCGTAAACGTTCCGATCGTTCCTTCCGTTCCGTCTTTTCGGCTGAAGGCCCGGACATCGGAAATATCCAAAATAACGCCGGATATGTTAACGCCGTTCATGCCGTCGGCCACTTCACTGATTGAGATAAATTTCTGTTCGTACTCGACGGCGGCATCCAAAACCTCCACAACACCGGAGTTGCCGAGTGAAATTTCAACTTTTTGTGAAAAGTTGTTCAACTTAGAATAAGCGTTTTGAATTTTAACGGACTCGCCGATGTTTAACTCTTCCGCCAGCCGGGATTTGTCGTCCCACATACTGACGCGGATCGTTCCGGTAGAGTCACCGATCGTCATGTTGGAAACACGTCCTTCACCACCGTCTTTTTTGGTAAAGGTTTTCACCTGTCCCAAATCCAAAACTTTGCCGAGGACCGTAATGTCGTTCATGCCGTCTTTGATATCTCCGACCATACGCATCGGCACTTCATAATCGACTTCTTCCGCGCACAGCGCAAAAGCGCCGTTGTTGCCGACATGGACTTCGGCGCCGTTGAGTCCTCTCTTCGTATAACCTGAAACGGTGACGTTTGCGCCGGCTTTAATCTCACCGTTTTCAACGGCATCGACTTTGGAATCCCAAACGGAAACACGGATTTTACCGGTCGCGTCGCCGACCATTGCGCTGACAACGCGTCCGATAGTACCGTCTGCTCTGTTAAACTCCCGCGGTTCATAGACCGACAGAACTTTTGCATTAAACGTAATATTGCCGCTGTTTTCGTCAATCGATCCGATAACAACGCTTTCTCTCTCGGTGCTTGAGACGCCGAGGTCGCTCAAAACGAGACGGGCACACATTTCATCATCGCAAAGGCCGCCCAAAGCTTCCTTTCTCTCTTCGACTTTCGCAAGAAAATCTTCATAGCTGATGAGACTGCTGACTTTTTCATAGATTTCTTTTAATTCTGTCATTCTTTTACCTTCTTTGAATTATTAGATTACCCGATAATCAATAAGCACGGACAGTTCAATCGCCTGATAAATCAGAGTGTCAAAAAATCGAAGCGGTTTGGGTACACGGACAAAGTTGATTTGAAAACAATTGAGATGTAAGAATTGCTGAGATATGGGTACACTGGATTAAGATATTAAATAAAACTGCAAGAATGAATACTTCAATCTTCTATTTCTACTTTACCATTCATTTGGCCCCAATAGAAAAAATTAAAAAACGGTTGCCTCATGCAGATATTTTGATGAAACCTTAATGAAATACTTGATGAAATCTTGAAAAAACCTTGATGAAATCTTGAAAAAACATTGATTAAACCTTGATGAAACAATGCGTGACTGCAAAAATAATCTGCCGTTCCGTAAAACAAAACCTTGCTCCCATTCATTGAAATCCACTCTCGGCTCCTCCTTTGCTCTCACTTTAAAAAATAATATCTCATTTATAAAATAAAATTTTGGAAAAAGAAGACGGGGTACCGAAGGTACCCCCATGCCCCGACGGGGTGCCGAAGGCACCCCCACAAACGCTGGCGGACTCCCCCCGGAGTGAAAAATTGTGACCGTAGCCGAAGGCGAAGGGAGCAATTTTTATTTATACGAATAGAAACATTATAAAATTCATGATTCGAAAGTGCGAAGAGCATGGGTGTTTCAGAGGTGAGACCTGTCCCGAATGCGATCAAGAGGGTCAGTTCATTCTGGACGACGAAAGGGAGGACAAGCTGGGGCGCTTTGTATCGGGCGCTTTAAGGCATTTCCCCGAAAAGCTCGGGCTTTCGATGTATGAAGACGGGTGGGTCAGCATTAATGCATTAACGGCATCGGTGACCCGCAAATACAAATGGCCGAAAAAATATCACGTTTATGCGCTTGTCGAATCGGATGAAAAGGGCAGGTATGAGATTTCCGGCGGCAAAATCCGCGCCGTTTACGGTCACTCCGTTGGCGTTGTCTTGGATTATCCGCTTTATGACGGCGAATTCGCCTACTACGGCGTGAGTCCGGAAGAAGTGGACATCCTTTTAGACGAAGGCATTCAGCCGGTGAAACAAAAATATCTTCATATGAGTACCACCCTTGAAAAAGCCATTGAAGTCGCCATGATCCACACGGAAAACCCGTCCATTTTTAAAATTGACGTTGCGGCCGCGATCGATGACGGTTTAAATATTATGGTTGCTAACGACGATATTCTGCTGACCGATGAAATTCCGGCGGATTATATCGTGGAAATTTATGAATAAATTTCTCTTTTTTCAATACGGTCTTGTGGGTCCGACTCCTATATCGATGAGGTGGCCGACCCCTATGAAATTCTCGTTGAGAAAATCATTGTCGCCGCCAAGCTTGAAACAACCATGAAAAGACTCCTCGATGACGTTGAGAAAAACAACCACCGTGTCAAAGCTTTGGAATTCAAAGTCATCCCCGAGTTTGAGGAACAGGTTATTGCCTTGCTTCTGGGCAAATAACTTTAAACAGTATCATAAAGTATGGTTACCAAAGGATTTAAAATAAAATTCAGGTCATGATTTAAACATCAAGCTATATGTTTTTATCATGACTTTTAATTTTTATGAGATGGTACTATCAACCAAACCACAACGAAACAAAAAAAGTTTCCGATCATTCCTTTGATAGAATGCTTCATATTAGCATTTCCATTATTGTTGCTGGTGTGGTTATCAAGATTGAATGATTTTTTTAATCCGTTTTTAGTATGTATCCTTTTAATTCCAGCTTTTAATATTATTTCATATATCATTTTAAATAAAAAATTCAATTTTAATGCAGATGTTTTTCTATACGGTATCGGCTTCACATCAAATTGTATTAGCCTATTGTTTTTTACTTTAATCATATATTTTATTGCTTTCAGCCCGTATCATCTCACTGAAATTATGGGTCTATACACATTATATATGTGGATTTTTTATATTATCCCTGCTGTTTTGTTTTTTTATTCTTATGCGATACTATCTAAAAATAATGAAGTGAATAATAAAATCGCTTTGTATCTAATACTCACAGCTGTTATTGCTTTTGCATTTGAAATAATATTTGAAATCAAAAAAGATTTTAATATTTTTAGTCTTACTCCTTTCGCGTGTTTTTTACTCATTTTCTTTGGGTCATATATGGGCTATTGTGTCGCTGATTATGCCCTTCATAGAAAGATTCAACTTAGTTTTCGAAAGTTTGCTTGGGTCCCGTTTTTAATGAACATTATAATGGCTTTTATAAGTATTAGCATCATCCTCATCATTGGTTTTGGAAACACTTTTCAAATCGATCCGGTTTCGTTTATGATTGCCAATTTGCTCATGAGTTTTTTCGGTGTTATATTTTACTATATTTTTTGGTGTTGGTTTCACTCTTAATTAAGTTAATAAATCATGTCCATTTATTTTTTTTAAGGTGATGTGTGGTTGATAAAAAGATAATTCCTTGGATAGAAGGGGTTGTTTTATCATTTCCATTTCTATTTTCAACAATATTGTCAATACCGGCAATATACATTATATTTCATCAAGATCTCAATTTTATCTCTCTTCTACTACTAATTGCTTCACCAATCATTATTGTCTGCATTATCATTATAATAAATTTCATTTTGTATCTGTTTTTAAAGACTCTAGTTCATTTAGAAACAAATATTCTTCCATATGGTATTGGCTTCACATTCCTTTTCCGACTGCTTCTCCCGATGTATCCATTTCAAATAAATTCGAGTTTTGTGCCTAACACTCCGTATGCGACTTATGCGGGAGGAGTTTTGTGGCTAATTTCATTCGTTTTATTGTTTTATTCCTATGCAGTCTTAATCAAAAATGGCCAAAAAAGAGTCAATAAGATTACTTGGTATTTTACAACTGTAACTCTTATTTTTTTCACATTTACGATAATCATGACTTCTGAATCCATTATTAAAGCCATTTCTTTTCCGGCATTTTTTTTCGTGTTCCCCATTGGATTATTTTTGATTATTTTGGGCATTTCTGCCATTTACTATGTAATTTATAGGAGAAGTCTCCTCAGTCCTCGACAATTGGTATGGATATAGGTTTTAATCGCGTTCTGCTTTATCCCACTGTATTTGATATTTTCCGGATTCCTTCAAATTATGTAATTTAATTCTTGGGTCAATTGTTTATTATTATCGTTGTTTATTCTCCATAGAAAGATTCAGATATAGATTTTGATTTATGTTTTACTCGTATTATGAATTTTTAACTTCGGGCGTTTTTTACGGTTCAAACAAATGGCTTTCCTCCTAATTTATTTAACCATTTTTAATCGGTTCCGGATTTTACCACAAGCCTTATTATATGAAAACATTGTTTGTTAAGTGTTTGTTTTTCAGACGCTTTGGAATCAACGGTCGTTGATAATGTGCGTTTTATAAAAACAAATAATAAAGACATGATTATAATAGAATGTAAATGAGGTAAGCGAACCGTTATGGGTGCCGCGGCCGAATTAATTTTATATAAAATGTTATTTTAAATCAATTGTGTGGGACGGCTGTCCGCCGGTCCGCCGTGAATCACCTTAAGCCGTTTATGTTTCATTCCGATATGACATAACATGAGACTTACGGCATAATTAATTCAATAATTAATTCAACATAAATAATTCATAAATAATTCCAATAAATTATCAAAAATCAATCAACTCGAAAAGAGCAGATTCAACCGTAATTTAAGTAAACCAACCCAAAATCAATACGATACCGAAATCTGATCATAAGATTTCAAATATTGAAAAATCATAATATCGGCAAACATCAGCATTGCTGAGGGAATTCAAAAGAATTCAAAGACGTAAAAGCCGACATCAGCGCTTGAAGGAAAAGAACCGGCGGATTTGCCGGATTCAAAAAAAGCGTGAAACAGAAAACATCATCGATTACAATCATCACTGTACAATCCACTGTACAATTGACCGAAAAAAACACCGATATGCCGGTAAACAAAATGTGCCGGCCGCAATTAACAGAAAACAAATTCGCATAACAAACGAATGACAGTTCCCGATTTAACGAACTGCAATTTAATCATCTCAATGTACCAACCAATCTTTTGCCTCAGCGCAAAAGCAGAAAACCGCTCTTTGTTGATAACAATTGACTGTTTCAAATTCAATGTCAATTCAACAAGAAACTTAACCATTCAATCTCAATATTATCTCTAAGTTTATTCCCGTCTGTGTTCCGATCGAGCCTGACAAAAATAAACAACACTTCCGAGCCGATAGCGCCGGACAAATGATTGATGCAGAAGATTCCGGTTGTGTGCGTCCTGCAATTTGTATTCGCGGCGGCAAGAAGTTTTTCCCGCGTAAAACGGTCTTCGGAATTAGTATCCCGTTTTTTGTTTCTGATTCGGAGAAATATGTATTTTGATTTTTTTTGCCTAAAAACGCTGTCATGAGGAGGTTACGTTATAACGGCTTTCATAAACCCTCATAACGAATTTCACAATGACTCCCATGATGACCTCACAACGAATTTCATAATGATGCCCACAGCGGTTTTCATAATGACTCTCAAATGACTCCGAGACCTCCGATATGAATAATATTATCGATTTTTCAACCATTATCGGATTTTTATAAAGGAGATTTGGATTCTGATTTACTTTGTTTTGCGCCTGTACCCGTCTGTGTATTTTTTCGAGTTTTTGGATCCCCGGCAAGTAAACCCCTGCAAGGAGACAAATATTATGCAAAATGAAGATACGACAAAATATATCATCCGTACGAAAATCAGCGCGGATGGCGTCATTGAACGCCCGGATATCGTTGGCGCCATTTTCGGCCAAACGGAAGGGCTTCTCGGAAACGATTTAGATTTACGCGAACTTCAAAAAACAGGCCGGGTCGGCCGCATTGAAGTCATGGTCACCACTAAGAACGGCAAAACGCGCGGAAACATTTTCATCCCGTCCAGTTTAGACAAAGTAAAAACGTCCGTTTTGGCCGCATCCCTGGAAACCATCGACCGCGTCGGCCCGTGCGTCGCGACGATCGAAGTGACAAAAATTGAAGACGTCCGCGCCTCCAAACGTGTCAACATCGTTGAACGCGCCAAAGACATTTACAAAACCATGTTTGACGACGACCTTATGGAAGCTCAGGAAATCACGGACGTCATTCGCGAATCCGTTCGCGTCGAAGACATTACGGCTTACGGCAAAAATAAATTGCCGGCCGGTCCCGAACACAACTCCGATGAAATTATCGTCGTTGAAGGACGGGCCGATATTCTGACACTTCTCAAATACGGTATCAAAAACACAATCAGTGTCGGCGGCACAAGCGTTCCGCCGGAAGTCGTTGAACTGCTGAAAGGCAAAAAGGTGACTGTTTTCACTGACGGTGACCGCGGCGGTGAATTGATTATCCGCGAATTGATGCAAGTTTCCAATGTCGATTACATTGCCCGCCCGCCGGACGGAAAGGCCGTTGAAGACCTTGTTCAGAAAGAAATTATCTTAGCGCTCCGCCGCAAGATGACGAAAGACCAATATATCGAAAAGTGCGGTATCATTTTGCCGGCTTCAAAGCGGCCCAAAAAGGCAATAGATTTCGAAAAGGTCAGCGCCGCAAACAAACTGCTGGAAAAGAAAACGCCGAAAAGAGTGACGAAATTCAGACAGGCCGCTCTTCTTTCAGGAAGCGCCGGAAAATCTGACGACGAAGAGGAGGAAGAAGCCCCGCGCGTCAGAAGAGTCCGTACCGAAAAACTGAGCGAAAGAACCGATAAGCTTGAAAAGATGGCGGAAAAAGCGGAGCACAGTGAAAAAGTCGTCTTTGAAAAACGTTTCACCGGACAGATTCACCAAAAAACAGACAAACAAAAAACTGAAAAGCCGGATGAAAAGTCAGACGAAAGGTTAGACGACATGATTGCCGTCAAATATGTGGAATTTGACGCGGACGAGCCGGAACCGGAAATTGCGGATAAAAAGAAACAGATACGATATGCGGCACCCGTGGCGGAACCGGAAAGCGTGTATATAAAAAGACCGGTTCGCGGCGAATCCCGAAAAACCGGAAAGGACGAAGAAGCCGAAAAAGAATCGAAACCTTCTGTTCCCGCACCGTTTGACAAAGAAATGAAAAATTTGACCGGCACGCTGATGTCGCGGATTTTGGATGAAAATAATGCCGTCCTTCGTGAAATACCCGTCAGAGATTTGGCAAACACACTTAAAGACGGCGTCCGGGGCGCAAAATCCGTTGTTTTTGACGGTGTGATAACCCAGCGTATTATTGACATCGCCGCCGAACAAGGAATCGAGAACCTGACCGGTTTAAAAATCGGAAACGTTGTTAAGATGCCGGCGGAAATGAAAGTCTCCGCTGTTCAAAATTAACTTTTTAAAAAGTTTTAAAAATTAAAAAGCAAGCAACTGCTGTGTTTACAGCAGTTGGCGAATTTTTTTGACGGTTTTTTTTGACGGATTTTTATTTGAAAGTTTTTTATTTGAAAGTTTTTTTTCAAAAACGATGATTAAATATAAGGCGGATACTGTTTTTGTTTGGGTTTTTCCGATTTAAATCGCTGTTCATACCACATTCTCGATGTTTCCGGATCGATGGGGACTTTCTGTCCGACCTGTCCGGCTGTGCCGGTCGTTTTAGCCGGTCCCGCTTCCCCGGCCGCGCCGGTCTCACGGCGAATGAACTCCTCGGCAACCGACTTACTCTCAGCCTTTGATTGCTCATCTGCCGCTTTGTTTTCAAGGATCAGTGAAGACGGGTCTTTGGAAAGATTTTGTTGTTTGGCGGTATCGGAAGGAACATTCGAAACAGACTTTGGAACAGACTTGAGAACAGGCTTCGAAAAGGACTTCGGAGCAGACTTTTCCTCACCGATTTCTTCAAAAACAATCTTTTGATTGGCTTTTCGAACATTCTCGGGTATCGGCCGGCCGGCGCCGGTTTTTTCTCTTTCTTTAACAGGGCTGTCTGTTGTTTTTACTTCTTCATATCGGAATTGAGAAAGTTCCGCATTTGGAGCGGGAGAAGATGCCGTTTCTTTTTGAGAGGATTTCGAAAAACCACCGGATTCCGCTGCCGGTTGGCTTTTACTTCTGCGCTCTGCGGCGGCGCCGGTTTGCCCGCTTCGGGCAAGACGCGAATCAAACTTCGGCCATGGTTTTGATTTGAATCGGGACTCAGGTTCCTGTTTATTTGTTTCCTGCCCGGGCGTTCCGGATCCAGCCGTTTCGGATCCGGTACTCTGAGATTCGGCGCTTTCGGCGCTTTCAAACTCCGGTTTTAATGCGGCCGTGTCCGTTGCTTCTGTTGCTTTTGATTTCCTGCCGGCGCTCGCCTCTGATTCTCTTTTGCCGGATTCGGATTTGTCGGAATCGTCGTCAATTAAAACAACACCGAAAGGTGTTTCAACAGTTTTCTGTGCCCCGGCCGGGCGGTGCGATACGGGGGCCTGCGGCTCGGAAGATGATAAAATTTCAACATCCGGCGTTTCGTCCGCCGGAACGACTGAATTGTTTGCCGGTTGATGCTCTTTTCTGCTCTTTTTTTCCAGTTGAAATCGTGGGGTTGTCGATGAATCTGAACGTTTGTTGCCGGTAATGTCTTTTTCGGTTTCAGATGCGGGATCAGCACTGTTAATCGTATCGATTTCAATGATTTCGGCGGCCTTTTGGTCTCCCGAATCCGAATTGCCGGCAGTTTCGGTGCTGTTCGCTTCTCCTTCCTTATCCGCGTCCTCTTTCCTGCCTGCGTCCTCTTCCCTGCCTGCACCCTCTTCTGTGCCTGCGTCCTCTTCCTTGCCTGCGTCCTCTTCTGTGCCTGCCTCCTCTTCTGTGCCTGCCTCCTCTTCCCTGCCTGCCTCTTCTTTCCTGTCCGTGTCCTCTTCCCTGTCTGCCTCATCTTCCATTATGTTGCCAATGTTTTCTATCTCCCCTGCCGGTTTTTTCCCAGGTGCGCCCATTGCCGCAATATAAGCTCTGACGGTCACTTTTGTGACGGCGCCGATTTTTTGAATGTCCGCTTTTCCGATAACTTCCAGCCTTTTGCCGTCGACATAACCGACCGCGCTGCCTTCCATAATTGTAATTGTGCCGCCGCTTTTAATTGATTTAACAACCGTGTTTTGAAAAACGGAAACGTCGCCTGTCGCTGTAACGTTTCCGACAATTTTGGAGCGGGGACCGATGATGACGTTGTCGGCTTCCACATTTCCTTCCGCAATGTTGCCTTTGCCGAATTGAATATTGCCGTTGATTTTGACATTTTTCCAGAAATGGGTACCTGAGCCGACGATGACGTTGCCGTTGATGACAACATTTTCATCAAAAAAAGAATTTTTGGGAATGACGTAAGTATTAGATGGCGTGTGAAGACGGATATTTTTGGAAGAAATCATACCATTATAAATCACTTACAATTATTTAAACAATTTGCGGCCTGCGTCTTCGGCTCCTGTCGCGGATTCTTTCTTTTTTAATCAGAGGTGCCGGCGTTTACGGGGAGGCTTTCGGCGCCCGCCTGTTTTTACTTGAGGCTGATGCGTTTTTGTGAATACGGCGGAGCTTTTATTCACCATACATTTATTTATTTACGATGCATTTTAGAAATAAAATGAAATTCCGGAAACGGAAGAAACAAAAAAATAATTGATATTAAAATTGGCATTAAAATTGACATTAAAATTGACATTAAAAGGAGATAAACCATGGAAGAAAAGCATTGTCAGAGCTGCGGTATGCCGATGGGCGCAACCGACGAAATGTACGGAACGAACGCGGACGGGAAAAAAAGTACGGATTACTGCAGCTACTGTTTTGAAAACGGCGCGTTTACAAGTGATTGCACAATGGAAGAAATGATTGAGATTTGTATTTCCTTTATGCCCGCGGCTGAATACGGAATGAGTGAGGATGAAGCCCGAAAAATGATGCGTGAATTTTTCCCGATGCTTAAACGATGGAAAACGGCATAAAGAGATAAATTCACCCTTGATGAAGGAAGATTGTTATTCTTCCAAATTTTTAGACAAATCGACATACCAAAGAGCATTCTTGATAGTCGCCTGAACCTCTTCTTCAGTGACTTCACGGACAATTTTGCCGGGAACGCCGAGGACCATGCTTCTCGGCGGAATGATTTTTCCGACCGGAATCAGGGCGTTGGCGCCGATAATGCTTCCTTCGCCAATGACGGCGTCGTCCAAAATCGTGGAGTGCATACCGATCATCACGTTGTCCTCAATGATCGGGCCGTGAACAACGGCGCTGTGTCCGATCGTGACGTTTTTACCGATGATCATCGTTTGACGAAGATTGCCGTGAAGAACACAATTGTCCTGAACATTGCTGTTTTCACCGATTTTTATCGGCCCGGCATCGGCCCGGATGACGGCGCCATACCAAACGCTTGTGTTTTCACCAAATTCAACGTTGCCGATGACGGTTGCATTTTTTGCTTTTCTGACCATAATTTAAACCTCAATTATTGATTTTGACTCAGCTCAATCTGATACTTAGTATTTGATATTGGTATTTGATATTGTATTCAGAACCGGCGCTCAAAGGAGAGTGAAAATGCCGGAAATAACCGTTTTCACGAGTTCGATAAAATCGATTCCGGAAATTCTGAAAACCAAATAGGCGCCGACAAACGTTCCGATCATGCTGCCGACATTGGCAAGCGCGGCGACATAAATGACTTTGAAAAATGAATTCCGGTTCAATTCTTTGAACGTTTCGATATTCATCATATCCTTCATGTCTTTTGTTGTCGGTTTTCGGCTTCCGGCCTCGGCAAGCCCGGCAAACCAGCCGGCCGCCAAAAAGGGATTGAACGATGTAAACCAGGCAAGCAGGAACGCGACAAGAGCGGACCGCAATTTGCCGCCGGCAAGAATAACGCCGGCCGCGCTTAAAACGCCGTTGATCAAAAACCACACCGCAAAGGCCAAAATGAGAACATCTGTCGTCATTTCGGGGTATGTGATAATGGAATAAACGATATAAGCAAAGGACAGGAAAACCAACGCAATGATTGCCCAGCTGATGAGCTTTAAAATACTGATTCTCTTTTTGGGAATCACATTCAACTCTTTCAAATCCGGGATTTTGGACGGATTCTGAAGGTAATCCATGACGCCTTGGCGGTGACCGGCGCCGATGACAACGACAATCTTTTTGCCGGGGCCCGCCAGCTGCACCGTCTTGAGAATGCTGCCGGCCAGATAAGCATCGCGCTCGTCAATCAAAACAGATGCGGCGGTCGGTGCGAACTTGCGGAATTCTTCGATCATCGCGGTAACGACATCCTGATTGGTCATGTTGTTGATGTCGATTTCCTGGTCCATCTCCCCTCCGAAAATCATTCCTTTGACGATATTGTAAACCATTTTCAGTTTTTCCGCAAAACTCAATTTGGCAAGGAAACGTTTGAATGTGACTTGGATATCGCGGTCAATTAAGGAAAGACCCGCGCCGACTTCTTGGGCGCCTTCGATGGCCGCGAACATTTCAGAACCCGGCGGAACGCCCATTTGTTCGCCCATCTTTTTTTGGATGTAAGCCAAAAAGCTGTAAAGCAGGTAGTAAAAGGTTTGGCCGGGCTTTAATATTTCCTTGAAAGAAATCTGCTGATCTTTATTGGCATCCGGATCCGTCATTCCTTTGTAACGGTTCTGATCCAATTCAACAGCGACGATATCCGGTCTTTCCCTTTCAATGGATTCGCGCACCTCTTGAACACTTTTTTGTGAAATGTGAGCGGTGCCGATAATAATGATTTTTGACGGATTGGCAACGCCTTCGGCCTCTTCTTCCGATATGGAAATCATGTTATCCATATTATCCATGTTTTCTATCGGGACCGGCATCAAAACCGGAACCGGTACGGAATTATTAATATCAGAAACTTCGGTGTCTGATGACGAATCTGATGAATCTGATGAACCTGCGGACGGCTCTGAGGACAGATCCGTGTCTGAGTCCTGAGCTGAAGAATCGGAAGCCGAAGAGTCGGATATTGAGTAATCGGCAACAAAAATCTCCGATGAAGAATCGGAAACCGAAGAGTTGAAATCGGAAGAGTTTTGATCGGGAGTTGAGTTTTCTTCGTTTTTCATGATGAGACCCGTTGAATTAGTAATTGTAACAGTAATTATAACAGTGGTTGTAACAGTGATTGTAACAGTGATTGTAACATAAAAAGTAACATTAGCTGAAATGTAATGTAACAATTTGATTCTTATTTAAGATTTTTTCAATTTGACTTAAAAATATTCTTTTCCTATTTAAACAAGTGAGATTATTTAGAATATTTTAAAAGACGCTCTCAAATAACACATTCAAACAATACACTCAAAAACATGCTCAAAGTATAGAACTAAATCACCATATGTTATTCCGGTTAACTCATGTTGCCGGTCACTTTAATCAATTGAATGTTAGTGAAACATAATAATAATAATAGTAACATTAAATAAAAACATCTCATAAAGAGCTCTTTATTTCTTGAACCCCATTATTTCCAATGGAGAGTTTATAAAATCCCATCCCCCCATGATTTCTAATGAAGCATTTATTGAAAAGTTTCCAAAGAAAAAAAGAAAAATAAAAAATAATTTTTATTTTTGATGTTAATTCAATGTTGTTGTGTTATGACTTTTTTCATATTTAAACTTATTGAAATATGAAAAAATAATAAAAATTTTTTTAATGTTATTAAAAAAATTAAGAAATTTAAGACAATTACAGAAATTACTGCAAAATTTTTTTAGTATGAAAAAGAGCTTGAATTGAGGAACAGCACACTGAAAACGTTAATAAATTTAATCTTAAAAAAAGTTTGTCGGATCTGTTGCAGAGTTGTTTGAATTATAAAAAAACCACCTCCATCAATGATTTTTAAAGGTCGCAAAAATTTTGCAAAATATTCCAATGGAAACTATGGGGTCAGTGTAAAGTATCAATTTTGAATTTCTTGTGGAACTGACAAATTGCACAGAATCAGAATGAATCATTAAAATTCTTACAAGTCTTTACAAGTCTTTACAAGTCTTTACTTTACGGGACCGATCATCGTTAAGTTAACGTTAAGTTAAGTTTCATCAAGCAAGTTTTAAATATTAATTTCTGTTTTTCCTGTCATGGATGAAAACGGTTTATCTGAGGAAGAAGTTCTTGCAAAGCTCAGCTTTTTTTCAGACTCGGATACAAATTTTAAAAAAGTTCTCAGCTCAATGTGTACAGTTCCTCATCCAATCGCTGTCAGAGCTTATCATCAGTTCATTCATTCCAACGTCGGTGACCCGGGTCTCTTTCAGGGAACAGCCAAAATGGAAAAAGAAGTCATCGAAATTGTCGCCGGCTTTTTGAATCATCCTAATCCGGCAACCGCGTTTGGGCACTTGACGTCCGGCGGCACAGAATCCAATATTGAAGCCGTTCTTCATATGAAAAACAGGTTTGTTGCTTTTCAAGGCAATTCCGGATCGAGTGAACCGAGGAAATCAGAAGAATCAAAGGCCGAAAGACCTGAGACTGAAAGACCGGAGACCGAAAGACCGGGGACCGAAAGACCGGAGACTGAAAGACCGGAGACTGAAAGACCGGAGACAGAAAAACCGGAGACAGAAAAACCAAAGAAACCGAATCTTGTTTTACCGAAAACCGCTCACTTTTCATTTAAAAAAATTGCGAATATGTTCGGCATCGAGCTCAAAAAAGCGGAAGTGGATTCGCAATCAAGGGTTATTCCAAACTCCGCGGAATCTCAAATTGATGAGAATACAATCGGTTTGATCGGAATTGCCGGTAACACGGAATTCGGCGCGTGCGATCCGATCGACAAACTTTCGGAAATCGCTCTGAAATACCGGTTGCCGCTTCACATTGATGCCGCATTCGGCGGCTTTGTTTATCCTTTCTTAGACCCGGCCCGTTCCGGCTTTGACTCCAAATTTTCTTTTGACCTCCCGGGCGTGTCTTCCGTCTCCGCTGACCCTCACAAGATGGGTCTGTCTGTCATTCCCGCCGGCATACTTGTTTTCAGGGACAGATCCTTTTTGGATCTTTCTTTAGACAAAATCAAAGTCAAAACGCCGTACCTAACCAGCCGGTATCAATCCACTCTGACCGGAACACGTCCCGGCGCCGCCGTTGCGGCAACATATGCCGTCATGAAACATCTCGGAAGAGAGGGTTACAGGAAAAACGTCGCTTATTGCATGGATTTGACGGATCATTTCCAAAAGGAACTTGAAAGAACCGGGCTGAAACCTTATCTGAAACCCCAAATCAATATCGTCACCGTTAACATTGGTGCCGGTCCGGACAGCGGCACAGGTCCCGGCAAAGGAGCGAAAGAAATCGAAGCCGCCCGAGAGAAAACAGATAAAATCCGCTCACTGCTTCTTGAAAAATACGGCTGGAACGTTTCGGCGGCCAAAACGATTCCGGCATTGCGATTCGTTTTAATGCCCCACGTCACAAAAGAAGATATCAACGGCGTGATCTCTGATTTGAAAAAATTGCTGGATGATGATTGATTAAAATTGCACCAGCAGCAGCAATGTTCCCGCCGTTATGAGCAGTAAACCGAACCAAGACTTTATTTCCACCTTTTCTTTCAGGAAAACATAGGCAAAGACGACGGTCACCAAGACACTCAATTTATCTATCGGGACGACAACGGCGGCAAGTCCGCCTTTGAGGGCGCCGAAGAAAAAGAGCCACGACAGGCCTGTCGCCAATCCCGAAAGAATAATGAATATCCAGCTTTTCATATCAATGTTTTGGATTTCTTTTTGTTTCCCGAGATAAAAAACAATGAGCCAAGCCATAATCAAAACAACGATAGTCCGAACGGCGGTTCCCAAATTTGAGTTAACATCTTCAATACCGATTTTTCCGAGAATTGATGTCAAAGCCGCGAACAATGCCGACAAAAAAGCAAAAATCAGCCATTTTCTGTCCGGTTTCTTGCCGCATTTTTCCACGGCATCCGAAC
>WRDC01000007.1 GCA_009783635.1 Methanimicrococcus sp.
AATATATTGTCAGTTGGGGAAAGGGTTAAACCGCCACCGGCTGCCGCATATATGCCACCGCCGGAACCATCCGCCCGGTTCCCGGTGATGCTGCCGCCGGTCATTGTCATCGTGCCGGCGCTTCCAATAAACACACCGGAACCATTATTCGTAGCTATATTGTTTTTGATTTCGCCGCCGTTCATCTCGAATGTGCCTTCGGGGCCCAGTTCAACACCGCCGCCGTTGGAAGCAACATCTGTGCGGCTGTTTTGTATCACTGCGCCGTCATTCATAATCAGCTTTGAGCCGTCGCCAAGGATTTCAACACCGCCGCCCCGGGTCGTGTTGCCGTTACCATCTAAGATAATGTCCTCAATCGTCAGTTGTCCTTCAATGTGGAAGTGACGCGAAGCGTTCTTCTGCGTAATCGTCCACTGATTACTGTCGTTCGACGTCAGCGTGATGATTTTGTTCGCCGGAATTGTTATTGCGGTATTCACACCATCGGTCATATCCGCGTCGTTGATCGTTGCCACAATCGTATACGGGTTGTTGTCCGCCGTACAAAGCGCCACCGCGTCTGCTAACAGATGTCTGGAACCGATCAGCGTACCCGTCGCGACGTCGCCGTCGTACACAAAGTACCGCTGATGCGCCCACTGCGCGTACAGATTGATGTCGTTGCCGTTGATGTAACAAGTCTGTCCGGCGGAAAAGGAGGTGCCGCTGCCGTCCGCCTCAGTGTTCCAGCCGGTGAAGCTCATGTTATCCGGACCGGTGACCATGTCGACCAAGCTGTCCGTATTGGATAAAATCGGCACGCTTGTGCCGGTGCCGCCGAAGGGGGACACACCCGAATCCTGAGAATATCCCGTGCCGGGGCCGCCGCCTTCGGGGTGGTAGTGGATGAAATAGTTGGGAACCAACTTCACCGCCAGCGTGTCGTTGCTGTGGACCGAATAGATGATCGGACTGTTGTCCGAAACGCGCGCGAGTTGCCCGAGAAACACACCGGTCGCGTTGTTATACATGAACTCGTTGAAGTTTTCCGTCGTCGTATTGCCCGTGCTGTAGGCGTAGCAAGAGAGATTCGCGGGCAGTGTGAGAGTATTCACCTGATTTTCGGTCCCCGCATTGTATACCTTGATGTCGCGGTCATATGTCGCATTTGCGTTGATATAGTTGTTCACAAAGAACCCGTCGCCGTTTACGGGCATCTCCGCATGAATAGCGGGCCTACTGGGATTTCGCGAATACGCTGTCACAGTTGCTGTGCTGTCAATGGTAAGGTCAGCGCCGAGACCTGCCCCACCACGTCCTCCACCGATACCGGAACCGGAACCGCCACCCATCGCTGTCACTACCGCGTTGCCGGTAATACTGACTGTGCCACCGGTGGCCGGATCAGATAGGGTTCGGCCTCCGCCAATACCCGAACTTGAAGTTGCCAAACAAATCGCCGTCACCACTGCATCACCGGTAATTGTTATGGTATCACCTGAACCACCGATGCCAAAACCGCCACCGCCACCGCCACCGATACCCGTTCCGCCATAAGAGATTGCCGTCACTGTACCGCCGGTGATCGTGATAGTTCCACTGTTACCAGAAACTGAACCACCGATACCCGCACCATCACCAAAGTTATTCATCGCCGTTACCGTGCCACCATTGATAGTAATGATTCCGCCGGCTTCATAATAATCGTTTGAAAAATTAGAATAGCCACCTATCGCAGCGCAATACTGAGCGTTAGGAGGGGCAAGAAGAGGGTTAACAAATCTCGTGGCGGGAGTCCTATTTTCATTAGGCACACTCACCGTCAACGAACCGATACTGCTGCCCGGCACCGTCGCGCTGTCAATCCTGATCGTGGCAATTTGCCCCCCGCCCAGATCCGCCACCAAAATGCTGCCGTTGATATAATTCGAATCATTCATCAAAAGTAACGTTAAAACAGCGCCGGAACCGACCTCGATATTGCCGCGAAGGTCGATATCATCTATAATCAAAGTGACATGCACGCCATCCTCTATTACAATATGACGGAATATGGATGTACCGTCTTTGGGCCGTTCCGGATTGCCGATAGGGTCACGCACACCGCTTTGAATGATTTCATACGTTTGGCCGTTCGCGCCGGGACCAAAATTCAATATTTGCGTACCGTTAATCGCTCCGCCGGGAAGGCCGCCGAATTGAGTGCTGTATTTGGCCATCGGGGTACCGCTGACTATATAATTACCATTGCCGACCGTGGTTTCAGAAAGGTCGATGATTGTGGGTCTGAAAAGATACACGAAGTACACCGTTCTGTCACCGGACACCGGCACATTCGACGGGTTGCCCGTGATTAAGCCGCTTGTCGCTGTGGTAATCGGGAAGCTTGAGTTGTTATAATCCGCCTCCCACATCCAGCCCATAGCGGCATAGCTGTCCAATGCCGGAAGAGTCTTGGAATACACCCCCGACGATTGCAAAACGCCTGTCATTGTCGTGCCGGGCGGGTTGATCGGATTGCCGTTGACGTCCACGTATTTCTCGGTGATGGTGTAGCCTCCGTCGTACACGAAGTACACGATATAATCGTCGGCCACCGGATTAATAACGGCCGGCGTGCCGGGGAAATATGTACCGCTGCCGCCGATTTCATCGATCCAGTAACCCACCGGGGCATAGCCGGGGATAAACGGATGACTCTGGCTGTAGATAGGATTGTTCTCGAAAACATAACGCACCCGCTCATCGGCAAGCTCGTTGTCGATCACATCCACATATCTCTCCGTGATGTTCCACGTCTTTTGATACGGCCCAATCGAATTGATATCGTAATTGTTGATCGGGTGGTCATATATACTGCTGCTGTTTGTCTTGATATTCGGGAACAATATGCGCGCGTTGTAGGGTGGTTCGCTCGCGCCGTCCGCACAATAGTTGGAATGGAATATCACAGGTTCCGAGATATTCAGATTGGCGTAAGTTGCGTTTGTTGTCCAAATTCCACCACCGATATAGGTAGCTCCATTGCCGCTGATTGTGCCGCCTGTTATCGTTAAAGAATTTATGGATTGATTGTCTACATATATACCACCACCACTTTGAGCAATATTGTTACTTATCGTACCGCTGGTCATCAGCATAGAGCCAGTAGAAAGAACCCGCACGCCAGCGCCACCGTTATTAGTGGCTGTTGCCCTGTTCCCGATGATGCTGCCGCCGGATAAGGTTAGCTGTCCCTGGTAAATGGCCACACCGCCACCGCCCGCATCTGCCGAGTTACCTTCTATTGTGACATTTGCAGGAATTTCGAGGTTGCCTACCATATGTATACCACCACCAACAGTTATGGCATAGTTTTCACTGATTAATATATGGTTAGTGGGGGAAAAGATTAAACTGCCGGATGTGGATATACCACCGCCACCGGTGCCCGCTCCTATGTTCCCGATGATGCTGCCGCCGGTCATTGTCATCATGCCGTTGGTTCCAATAAACACACCGCCACCGCGGCCCGGGTTAGGAACATAATTATTTCTGATTTCACCGCCGTTCATCTCGAATATGCTATTGGTGCCCACCGCGACACCACCACCGCTGGAACCAAGGATTGCGCGGCTGTTTTGTATCACTGCACCGTCATTCATAATCAGCTTTGCGCCGCTGCCGGCGATTTCAATACCGCCGCCCGGGGTCCCGGTGCCGTTGCCGTCTAAGATAATATTCTCAATCGTCAGTTGTCCTTCAACGATGAAGTGACGCGAAGAGATCACCGGCGGAGTGATCGGCGAAGTGCTCTTCTGCGTAATTGTCCACTGATTACCCGTGTCCGACGTCAGCGTGATGATTTTGCCCGCCGGAATTGTTATCTCGGCATGCACACCGTTGGTCATATCCGGGTCGTCTTCTGTTGCCACAATCGTGTACGGTTTGTTGTTCACCGTACAAAGCGCCACCGCGTCTGCTAACAGATGCTTGGAACCGATCAGTGTACCCGTCACCGGGTCGCCGTCGTACACCAAGTACCGCTCGTTGGAGAGGGGACCCAACTTCACCGGCAGCACACTGGTGTTGTTGACCGAATAGATGGTCGAATTGTTGTCCGAAACGCGCACGATTTGTCCGAGCACTGTGCCGGTCGCGTTGTTATACATGAATTCGTTTAACTTTTCCTCCGACGTATTGCCCGTGCTGTAGGCGTAGCAAGCGTAATTCGCGGGCAGTGTGAGAGTCGTTACCTGAGTTATGGTTCCCGCTTTGTATGCCTTGATGTCGCGATTATATGCCTCAGTTATGTCGATATAGTTGTTCACAAAGAACCCGTTGCCATTGTTGTCTGACGCCGCGTGAATGGCGGGAATTGCGGAAGATCGCGAATATGCTTTCACAGTCGCTGTGTTGTCAATGGTAAGGTCAGCGCCGGCACCGAAAGGTCCTCCGCCGATACCTGCTCCCTCATGAGAGGTTGCCGTCACCACTGCGTTATCGGTAATTGTGATGGTACCGCCGGAACCGGCGTTGGTACCACCGATACCTGCTCCAAAGTAAGAGGTTGCCGTCACCACTGCGTCACCGGCAATTGTTATGGTGCCGCCGGAACCGCCTATCAGACCACCTTGCCCACCACCGATACCTGCCCCCCAATAAGAGGTTGCCGTCACTGTGCCGCCGGCAATCGTGATAATTCCTCCACCCACATTAAACACGCCGGTGTAGGCGCCGTTGTTGTCTTTGTAGCCGCCGCCGATGCCCGCGGCATAGTTAGCATTGTCAGCCACCACCGTCAGCGAACCGATACTGCTGCCCGGAGTCTCCGCGCTGTCAATCACAATCGTGGAAATCCCCACAGAATCCCAATCCGGAACAATAATGCTGCCGGTGACATAATTCGAATCGCAAACCGCATAATCTCCCGAATTCTTCAAAAGCAACGTTAAATACGCACCGGGATTGACCGTGATATTGCCGATAATGTCGATATCGTCTATAACCAAAGTGACAAGCACGTTATCCTGTATAATAATATCACTGAATATGGATGTGCTTTCTTTGGGCCGTGCCGCTGCCGGATAATTGCCCGTTGTGTCGCGCACACCGCTTTGAATGATTTCATACATTTTGCCGTTCGCGTCGGGACCGAAAATCAATTCATTCTCACCGATGATCGCTCCTCCGGGTTCGTTGTTGAATTGAGAGCTGTAGGAAGTCATCCAAGTACTTTCGGATGTGTGGACAAAATAATCGTCATTGCCCATCAGGGTTTCAGAAAGGTCGATGATTGAGGCATCGGTATAGACGAAGTACACAACAGCATCGCCTGTCACCTCTACATCCCGCGGATAGACGGGATTGAGCATAGATTGGGTGATGGGGGTACTCAGGAGAAGGTAATCCTCTTCCCAAATCCAGCCTATGAGTCTGTAGTCACCAATTGCATGGGGATGCTTGGTGTATAACGAGGGCGGAGAGACATAAGTCTTCGTCTCGCTGCCGCCGGCGCCGATTAGATTGCCGTCTATATTCACATAGTATTCAATAATTTCGACTGTCGAGAGCATCAAGAAGTCCACGTCTTCGTAGAACGTGTCGGGACTTCCGATTGTGAAGGGTGAGGGCAACGGAGTCGAAGTCGAATCCAACACACTGTCTGTGAAGGTCACACCCGTGATTTCAATGGTCTCGCTGTTGTTGCCTTTTATAAAGTATGTGCCGTCAGAGGATGTCGTTGTTGAGCCGTTGACACCATTGAGCTTATAGTCGATAGTTACGCCGCTGATGGGGGCATTGTTGCTTGTGCTTCTGACCGTACCCGCCACGCCTAACAGATCATATTCAGTTATGCGCACCCAGCCGTCCTCACCCTTGCCGCCGGGAGCACCGCCGGCGCCGCCGCCGCCCCAGCCGTCCATCATTGAGTCAGGGCTACTGCTGTTCTGCAGACTGTCCACACCGGCGACATAACCTCCGCCGCCAAGGCCGCCTTCACCATTAGAATAGACATCGCCTCCACCTAAATAGCCGCCTCCGCCGCCACCACAGCCTAAGTAAATGCCGTCAGCGCCATCGCTGAGTGAGCCACCACCGGGGAAGTTGCCGTCGTTGCCGTACCCCATGGAACCGGCACCGCCTCCGCCACCGGCCACGATAACCTTGTCCATGTAATTTCCGGGGAACGCTAGGTAGGCTCCGTCTACGCGTATCTCAGTTCCGCCGCCTCCACCGCCGCCATAAGAGGATGAGTTCGTCTGGCTGCCATTGCCGCCTCCATTGGAGCCGCCTAAGCCCAAGTTGTACTCGCCGTCAAGACCTCCTGTGCCGACAAAATAACGCGCCGTGACATTGTCAAGGTTTCCGAACGTACTGTACCAACCCATCACATAGCCGCCGTTGCCGCCCGGATGGTTAACAGAACCTCCTCCTCCGGCACCGTAAACCTCAAACTTATAGATCTTGTTCGGGCTGAGATTATAGGTGCCGTTAGTGGTCGCATTGTTCACACGGATTAGCCCGTTACTGAGGTCAGTCGTTTTGAATGGTAGGATGAACGGTTCTTCACCGCCCGTCGTCGGCGTTAACTTTGCCGGAACAAAACCCATCGGCAACCGCATGCCGCCGTTAATGTTTTGAACGGAGCCGTTGGCCGTTACAGTCAGGGGAGCGGTGAATGCCATGATCGGATTACTTCTCCAATCAATGGCGAACTTGTTGTCATTGGTGACAGACATCGGAAGCAAGTAGTCGGTTTCGCCGGAAAAAACAGAGGTCAAACCGACAATGTAGCTGCCGGACTCCAGACCTGTAAATATATATGTGCCGTCCCGAGAAGTCTGAGTTTGAGCGATGTTTGTGGTCAGGTCATTCGCTGAATACAGATAAACAGGATAGCCGGAAAGAGGAGATTCGCCGGAGTCATAAAGGCCGTTCCAATCCGTTGGAAGCATGCCGTTTCCGTCAACCCATAAAAGACCGGAAATGGTGCCGTTGCCGGAGCCGACGGAACTGCCGCCGCCGGAGCCGCCGGAACCGCCGCCGCCGGAGCCGGCAGGGTAGTAAATGCCGGAGCCGTCGACGTAATCGAAGCCCGAGCCGGAACCGGAACCGGAGCCCGAGCCGTCGCCCGAATCAGAATCCAAACCGAAGAAAGAATCATTCGCCGCGACAAGATTCAGGGGAACGGTGGCAAAAAGAAGCGCAAAGACAACAAAAAGAGTGAAAAGTTTATGCGCCGCCGTTCTCCAATCTTTCGCACTCGGCAGAGCCGGCAGAGCGGTGAGGGCCGAGGCGGAAAAGAGATTAGGATTATTATTTTTGAAAGAGTTGACATCTGTACGTTCATCGCGCACGTTGCTTGAGGCTCGTTGCGATTCTAAGGGGACCACATTGGACATAAGGAAAACTCCGCTTATCAAAGAATACGCTCAGCCGACAATGAAAACACACAGAAATTGTTGGAAAGAATATTCATTGATTTTGAATATATTATTAATTCATGAATAACATTAGAGAAAGTAGATAGTCTCGTATTCTATATTAATATTTTGTAAGAAACCATGTTTAATGATAATTATTCCTAAAAAATTCCCTTTAATGATAACAATTTCTAAATATGTCAGAATATGTAAACGATTGAAAAACTCTTTGTTCTCTCTTTTCTCTGTTTTCTCTCTTTTCTCTGTTTTCTCTCTTTTATTTCTTCTCTCTCTGATTTTTAATTCGTCCTCTCTTTTTCTTTCAGAGGCTCACGGCTCATAATACATTTAAATAGCAGACGCCTTAATTATAAACCATGTATGAAGTTGAAGTCAAAGTGAAAGTGCCGCACGCGAAGATGAAAGAAGATTTGATCAAAAAAGGCGCGGTTTTTTCGGGAACGGAAAAGCAAAGCGACACATATTTCAATTCCCCCCTGCGCGATTTTTCAAAAACGGACGAGGCGCTTCGAATCCGCTCCGTCAACGGCGCGGGCGAGATGACGTACAAAGGCAAAAAGATCGACACCGTTTCCAAAACACGCCCCGAATACAACAGTCCGGTCAATGAAGACGAGATGAAGGAAATACTCGCGGCGCTCGGGTTTTTCGTTTCGGGCGCCGTGAATAAAACCCGCGAAATTTATCTGTGGGAAGATTTCGTCGTCGGATTCGATACCGTCGAAGGATTGGGCGAATTCATAGAAGTGGAAAGAAACATCGGAGAAGAGACCGGCCCAAAAGAAATTCAAAACGAAATCGACCGCGTTTTTGATTTCCTGAGCGGATACGGCATTACAAGAAAAGAATCAATCACAATGTCCTATTTGGAAATGGTTGCGGCGGCAAAAACGAAATAAAACGGAAAAAAAGGCGGCAAGAGAGAGATAAACGGATTATAATAAAAATAAATATGATTGAATTGAATATAATAAAAAAGGCAATAAGAAATAAAAGGCAATAAGAAAAAGAGACGGAAAAGAAGGGAGAGCAATAAGAAAAAAAGGCGAGAAGAAAGAAAATATAAAACGAAAATAAGAGAGAGTAAGGAATAATTAAGAATAAATTTAAAAAATTTTAAAAAAATTAAAAAAATTTAAAAAAAATTAAAAAAATTAAAAAAATTAAAAAAAAAGATTAAAAAAATTAAGAAAAAAAGGCATTCATTCATTTTTATTATTTTTATTATTTTCATTATTTTCATTCATTTTCATGATTCTTTTCGGAAAGGCTGCTGTCCGGTTTATCAACATCGGGCGCGGCGGATTCTTTCCGCGGATTCTTTTTGGAAACTTCATTTTGGAGTATTTTGACGCTCGGGATCAGCGCAATGATAAAACCGGCCATGGAAACGATTTTTGAAACGGCGTAAATATTGCGCGCGGCCGCCTCGTCCTCAGGCGTTAGGGCGCCGGATTTGAGTTTCTCTTTCGCCATGTAAGAACAGGCGGCGCCGGCCGCAAGAATCAAAATGCCGGCGACCGCTAAAATGTATAATTGTTTCTTAGTCAACCGTGAAAAAAATGAACCGTCTTCTGTCATCCATGGGTAATGCCTTTGCGGGATGATAAAGGTTTGTAAAGGTTTGTAAAGGTTTGCAAAAATGACGCCTCATCATTTTTTCTTCTTTTTCTCATTTTTTTGAAAAATGAACAAAAAACAAAAAACAAAAAACAAAAAAGAACAAAAAAAACAAAAAAGAACAAATTATTTATCTCAGTATCCTCTTTTATTGGTGAGTTGCCATACAACTATTCAATTTTAAAATTCGGAAGGCTTATTTTTAATAAACCGGAAAAAAACGGCAAATGTATTCAAATACTAAAATGCTGTTTCAGTAACTCAAGTTTGGTCAATTGACCGATAACCTAAATTTATCAAATTTATCGAATTTATCAAATTTATCGAATTTATCAAATTTATCAAATTTATCCTTATGATTGAACCGGATAATGATATCCGGTTCATACTCACCCCGTTTAATCATAAAATTCAGCGTTGAAAAGCGCAGGTGTAACAATGGCTGTAACAATCCCGAATGTTGAAGACATCATGGTCAAAAATGTGGCCAGTGCAACGCTTCCCGGATCCAGAGATGAGGTTTTGAGCATCCTCAAAGATAAAAATATATCGGGAGTGCCGGTTTTGAAAGATAACAAAGTTGTCGGTATCGTTTCAAGAACAAATATTCTCAAAAACCCGGAAGAAGAACAGCTGGCGCTTTTGATGTCCAGAAATCCGCTGACAATCCGGGTCGGCGCCTCTTTGAAAGACGCCGCGCGCATCCTGTACGAAAGAAATGTCCGCCGTCTGCCGGTCGTTGATGAAAACGGCCGTTTGGAAGGACTGATTACAACCGCCGACGTGATCGGCGCGATTGCTGATTTTGAAATCGACAAACCCATTTTGGATTACTTGTCGGCTCACGTTTATGTCCTGTGGAGCGAAACGCCGCTTCCGGTCGTTTCTCTTTTGATGGACTTGGCCGATGTCAAGGCCTGTCCCATTGTGGATTCCGATTTAAACTTGGTCGGGATTATCTCCGACAGAGATGTTGTCGGCTCCAGCATCATTGAGGACCGCGTCGAAAAGTCCGATATGTCCGCCGGCGACGACGACGACAGCTGGACGTGGGAGTCCATGCGCGACACGATGAGCATTTACTACAGCATTTCAAGCGTCAAACTGCCGACCAACAAATTCGCGAAGGACATCATGATTTCCGACTTAATCACGGCCACCAAAATTTCAAGCGTCAGCGCGTGCGCCCGAAAAATGAAACGCGCGAGAATCGACCAAATGCCGGTCGTCGGCGCCGACGGCAAATTGGAAAGTATGTTGGTCGACCACGATTTGTTGCTTCCGCTGATTCAAATGGAAGAATAAAATCATAACAAAACCATGATGAGTCGCGCTTTTGCGATTTCCTTTTTTTACTTTTTCATCCCGCCCGCGCTTTTTCGGAGAAGACGAAATGATTCAAAAATCCGGCCGCCCGTACATTTTTATAAATTCAGCGATGTCTGCCGACGGCAAGCTTTCAACGTTTGAAAGAAAGCAGGTCAGAATCTCGGGCCCCGCTGATTTTGAACGCGTCGATGAACTGAGAGCCGGATCCGACGCCGTGATGGTCGGAATCGGAACAATGCTTTCCGACAATCCGAGCCTGACCGTCAAATCCGAAGAGCGTCGAAAAAAGCGCGTCGAAAAAGGTTTGGATGAAAATCCGGTCCGCGTGATTGCCGACAGTCATGCGAAAACGCCGGTTGACGCCGACATATTCAAAAAAGGACTCGGCAAAAAAATCATCGTTGTCAGCCGGTCGGCGCCGCCGGAGAAAGTGACCGCTTTGTCTCGGCTCCCGGACACCAAAGTCATTGTTGCGGGAACAGACCGCGTAAATCTTGAAGAAATGGCCGTACAGCTCAAAAACGAGGGGATTGACAGGTTGATGGTCGAGGGCGGCGCAACGCTCAACTACGGGCTGATTTCGGCGGGACTCGCGGATGAGTTAAAAATCTTCATCGGCAACATAATCATCGGCGGAAAAACCGCGCCCACCTTTGCCGACGGCGGCGGTTTTTCGGAAAAACACGTCAAAAAACTGGAGCTGACGGATTTTGAAAAAACGGATAACGGTATTTTATTGACATGGAAAGTCAAAAACGATTAACCCGTTACAGAAAACTGTCCTCGTAAATTTTCATCAGTTCAACAAAACAGGCCGCCGCCGCTTCAATGCCGCCTTTTGTCTGCGGCATGGTAATCAGCGGTGTTTCCAAATCGGAATCGGCCAGATATTTTTTAGCGTCGTTTTGAGTGCCGATACCGGCCGGAAAACCCAAAATCAGATAAGGCCGGCTGCCTCGTTCGGCCAGACGGCAGACGCTGAGCAAAGCCGAATCGTCTTTTCCGATAATGACAATTGAATTTCGGAGAGCGTCTCGGTAAATCATAAATCCTGCCGCCGCCATTGAAATATTATATTTTTGAGCGAATTCGGCCGCCTTCGGATGTTCTGAAACGCAGATGATTGGAGGGACCGCGTGAATTTTCGAAGATGCCGGAACTGTATTTTTAAAAACCGCGGCCGCTTTGAGACGGTCGTGTTTTAAATTCTCCTCAGAAACGCGGGCGGCAATGGCCTCCGCTAAAATCGGCACATCCGTAAAAATTTGAGATTCATTTTTAAAAGCCTTAATACCGGCCGCGACCGGATGAAGTTTAAAGATCAGGGCGGTTTTGTACTCAATGTCGCCCGACACTTCAATACAGGAAACGCGTATTTTGTTTTCGCTCGCCGTGTCTTCGATTTCCTTAAACTCTTCGGTTTTCTTCGGCTTCTCCTTGCGTGGCGGAACGGGAGCGGTCGAAAGATTATCGTAAATATCCCCGATGCTGATACCGGTAGATTTGTGTTCTTCGTCGGACATCTTTGTATTCCTCTCAATCGTTTTTCGGTTCAATGTGTGATTTGAATGATGACAAAATTTATATTTTTTTTGTGAACGGAGATAGGATTCTCCATTATAAATAACCGTTTAAAAATTCATCTTTTCAAGAGATTCAAAAAACGGCGCTTGATTTTTGAGACCGAGCGCCAAGTCGTTGGCACCTGTTTTCATGAAAAATGCCCATAATATATAGGCATTTATAGAAAAATTTCGATTTACTTAAAAAACATATAATATGAAAGCAAAATATAAATAAAGCGGGCGATTTTTGAGGATTATACAAGCTCGGAAAGCGCTTGTTGTAACTCAAAAACGCCTATCTTAAAAATGGATGTAACACACAAAAACAGTTTATAATTTAAAACAATACATAACTCAAAAACAATGTGTTTACATGAATTATTCGTCCCAAAAAAACCCCGAGCAAAATCGATTCACGAATAATTCTTTAATTTTTAATACCATGACGGAGTTAAAGTTTTTATGAAAATGAAAAAAAGTGCAAGAATTAAATTAACAGTTTTACTCTCTGTTTTACTCATTGCTCTGGCCGGCGCCGGCTGCCTCGGGCAAAATTCAGATAATCAAATTTATACCAGCGGCTCGACAACCGTCCTGCCGCTGATGCAGGAACTTTCCGCAAAATATATGGAAAGTCATAAAGATGTAACAATCATCGTTAGCGGTGGCGGCTCCGGTGTTGGCATTGCCGATTTCATCGATGGCACAAACGATATCGCGATGTCTTCCAGAGCCATAAGGGACAGCGAAGTAGAGGCTGCGGCATCCAAAAACAGACCGCCCGCCGAACATACTATTGCTTACGACGGCATCACCGTCATCGTCCACCCCTCCAATAATGTCAGCAATTTAACCATGGATCAGCTTCAAAAGATTTACAGCGGCGAAATTAAAAACTGGAAAGACGTTGGCGGTCCCGACAAAGAAATTGCAGTGATTGCACGCGATTCCGCCTCCGGAACTCAGGAATTCTTTACGGAAGCCGTGATGAGAGGCGTCCCGTACCGCAACGACATGATCACTCAATCCGCAACGGGCGCAGTCATTTATGAGACCTCTCAAAATGAAAAGGCAATCGGAATCATCGGCGCGGCTTATCAGGTCACCAGTGTCAAAACCGTCGCCGTAAACGTAAACGGAACAAACGTCATGCCGACCGAAGAAAACATTTTAAGCGGCGTATATCCGATTTCAAGAGCATTATACATCTACGCCGATCAAAAGCCTTCGACGGCGGTGTCTGAATTCATTGCCTATATCTTAAGCCCCGAAGGGCAAAAAGTTGTCAAAGACTTAGGCTACGCCCCCGTTTAAACCCGTTTTAACCGGAAAAAAGCAATACTGTGGGAAACATGAAAAAAAATCGCAAAACAAGAGATTTCATAGAGAAATTAATGAAATCTCTTTTTTTTATCGGGGGCATCGGAACAATCCTGATCCTTCTTCTGATCTGTGTATTCTTATTCTCGGAAGCCTCCAATTTCTTTAAAACTTACGGCCTGATAGATTTCTTGGCCGGAAGCGCGTGGAAACCCGGGATGCATCCCGAATTATTCGGTCTCCTGCCGCTTCTTTTCGGCACCGCGGCCGTGACGCTCGGCGCCATCATTCTGGCCGTTCCCATCGGTATTTTAAGCGCGATATACATTGCGGAGCTGGCGGGTCCGAAGACCGCGGAAATACTGAAGCCTTCGGTTGAACTTTTGGCCGGAATTCCGTCTGTTGTTTTGGGTTTCTTAGGTATGGCCCTCCTCGTCCCGATTATCCAAAGAACGTTTGATTTGACAACCGGTCAAACGGCCTTGACCGGATCCGTAATATTGGGAATCATGGCGCTCCCGACAATCATTTCAGTGTCGGAAGACGCGATATCCTCTGTTCCTCTCCCGTTGAGAAACGGGTCTTTCGCTCTCGGCGCCAACCATTGGCAAACCATTTACAAAGTTGTCATCCCCGCCGCCTTCTCCGGAATTTCCGCGTCGGTGATATTGGGAATGGGCCGCGCCATCGGCGAAACAATGGCTGTCATGATGGTGACCGGCAATATGGCAATTATTCCCGGCTCCGATGTCTTTTTATCATCCGTCCGGACCATTACGGCGACGATTGCCTTGGAAATGGGAGAAGTCGCCCGCGGAACGGAACATTATTACGCGCTTTTCGCGGTCGGTGTGATCCTTTTCATTATGACGTTCTGTATCAACTTGATTGCCGACGCCGTGAAACGCCGGCACCAATTGGAGGTCTGAAAATGGCGTCGGAAAACGGAACCAAACCCAAAAAATCGGCCGCTCGCAAGAGACGCGACCTTTATCAAAAAACCGCTTTTCTTTTCATGAGAATGGCAATCATTTTTGTCGTTCTGATTCTTTTGGTCATACTGGCGGACATTTTTATGAAAGGGCATTCCGTCATTACAATTGATTTTCTGACGCAGATGCCGAGAAATCAGATGACGGAAGGCGGCATCCTCCCCTGTATCATCGGAACGGTCGAGCTTGTGGTCCTTTCACTTCTGATTGCGGTCCCCCTCGGCATTATTTCCGCCATATATCTGACGGAATACGCGGCGGAAGGAAAAATCCGGTGGACTGTCGAGCAAGCCGTCAACAATTTGGCCGGAACGCCGTCCATCGTTTTCGGGCTTTTCGGAATGGCTCTTTTCATCAAATACATCGGCCTCCCCCGTTCACTGCTCACGGCGTCCTTGACAATGGGACTTTTGATTATGCCGGTCATCATTCGGACAACGCAGGAAGCAATGCTTTCCGTACCGAAAGAATACCGGGAGGCATCTCACGCGCTGGGGGTCACAAAATGGGAAACGATCCGCCGCGTTGTTTTGCCGACCGCTTATTCGGGCATCATTACGGGCATTATCATCAGCATCGGGCGCGCCGCGGGAGAAACGGCCCCGATTTTATTTACGGGAGCTGTCTACTACTACCCACGGCTTCCCGATTCCGTGTTTTCGCCCATCATGGCGTTATCGTACCATCTGTATGTGATGGCAACGGAAAGCATGAATATTGAAGCGACGCGGCCGATTCAATACGGAACCGCTTTAGTGCTTCTTTCGATCGTTTTTATAATGAATTTAGCGGCGGTCGGGATCCGCCGGCATTACAAGAAAAAAGTAATGAGATCGAACTGATTTAAAATCAATCGGACTGAGATTCAAACTGATTCATCTGATACGGAGAAAATAAATACGAGGAAAATGAAATGGAGATAATAGAACTATGTCATCTGAAATGAAAGCAATGGACATGACAGACGCGCCGGTTTTGCGGGCGTTCCGGGAATCGGCCGGAATTCATCATTACGAGTCACAGGAGGCATTTGAAACGGAAACACAACATCCTCAAGAAAAAGAAATCCAAATCAATGATTTAAATCTGTGGTATGGCAATTTTCACGCTCTGAAAAGCATCACATTAACGATTCCGTCAAACAGTGTTTATGCGTTTATCGGGCCTTCGGGATGCGGCAAATCAACGTTTTTGAGGACATTGAACCGCATGAATGACATGATTTCCGGCTGCCGGATCGAAGGCGAAATAAAAATCGATGACCAAAACATATACGATAAATCCGTTGACGTGACAGATTTGAGAAAAAATGTCGGCATGGTTTTCCAAAAGGCCAATCCGTTTCCGATGTCGATTTATGACAATGTCGCTTACGGGCCTAAAATCCACGGCGTTCCGAAAAAGGAATTGGACGGAATTGTCGAGCACGCTTTGAAATCGGCGGCGCTTTGGGAGGAAGTGAAAGACCGTCTGAAAGAGTCGGCGCTCTCTCTTTCCGGAGGTCAGCAGCAGCGTCTCTGCATTGCGAGAACGTTGGCCGTCAAACCCGAAATCATTCTTTTTGACGAACCGTGCAGTGCGCTCGACCCGATTTCGACCGGACGGATTGAGGAATTGATAACGGAATTGAAAAAGGAATACACAATTATCATCGTGACGCACAATATGCAGCAGGCGTCCCGTATTTCTGACCACACCGCGTTCTTTTTAATGGGGGAACTGATCGAATCCGGAAAAACAACGCATATTTTTGAAAATCCCAAAGACTACAGAACCGAAGGATACATCTCCGGGAGGTTTGGCTGATGCCGCGGCAGATTTACGATGCGGGATTAAAAAACATACGGGACGATATCATTCAAATGGGCGACTTGGCGGTCCGGATGTTTGTCCTGTACGCGCGTATTTTCGAGAAGGGGGAAATGGACTCAATTTCTCGGTTGGATGAGATGGAAAAACTGCAGGACTTAATTGAAAAGACAGTGGAAGAGACGGCAACGCGTTTGATTACACTGCAGAGTCCCGTTGCGAAAGACACGCGCGAAGTAATCTGCGCGGTCCGTATCGCGACCAACTGGCGAAAAATCAGCAGCCATATCACCGATATGTCCGAGTTTATCGAAGCCTACGCCCGAAAGATAAAAATGAATGAAATGGATGCGAAAGAGAAGGAAACGTTGAACTGTATCATGGCCGCCGCCTATGAAATGATTTCCGGCGCCGCGGCAGCCTATGCGGACAGAGACCCCGAAAAAGCGTTAAAAGTTGCGGAATCGGATAATGTCATTGACGCCATCTACAGCGGGATCCGGTCAGACCTGACGGGCGAGGAAAAAGACGGCAAAAATATATCGCTCTGCTCTTTGGTGGTCGCGGAACACATCGAAAGAATCGGCGATCACGCGGCAAATATCTGTGAAGAAGTGATTTACTTAGAAAAATGCGAGCTGGTTAAGCTCAATTGAAAATTTGCTTTCGGTCGCAATTTTAAGGGGCGCCTTCGGCGTCCCGCCCTCTTTTTATAGTTTTTGTTCAGCCTTTTGCTTCCGGATTGTCGCTTCTCACGACCAAGACGGGTTGTTTGGCGTTTCGGAGTACTTTTTCGGAGACGCTGCCGAGAATCAGTCTCTCGAATACTTTTTTGCCGGTCGCGCCGACGACGATTAAGTCCGCGCCGATCTGATTCGCGTATTGAACGATTTCTTGGGCGGCCGCGCCCGAAAGACTGATCAGTTCATAATTGACCCGCAAGGCTTCCGCGCGCTTGCGGATGTCATCAAGGGCCGCGTCGGACTCGCGTTTGATATTTTCGGCGACGAATTCCCATTCCGCGCTTGTCGGCGTGATGTTGGAAACGTCGGAGACATAAAGACCGTACAATGTCGCGCCGGTCAATTCGGCAAGACCGGCCGCCGCGTTAATGGCTTTTTTTGCGTATTCCGTTCCGTCTGTTGCGACGATGATTTTTTCATAAAGCGCCATAAAACTGCATCCTCTCTTTTGAATTGAATCCGAAAATCTTCGGAGAATCAATGATTCAAAAGAATGACGCGGGCATTCAATATAAAATGATTCGAAAAACGGACAAAAGAACCGCGGCAGAACCGCGGCAAAAATGCGAAGGATCGCGCCGGCAATCAGATAATTCCCAAAATGTCATCCGTCCGCGCTCTTCGGGCGTATCCGGCCAGCGGGTCTTTGACATATTTCAGGTTTGAGGATTTGGCGTTTAAAATCAGCAAATCCGCTTTTTTCCCGACTTCGATTGACCCCGTAAACCGGCAGTCAACGGCGTCGGCGCCGGCGGAAGTCGCCATTCTGAAAACCGTGTCGTCGGAAAGACCGTAAATTTTGGACAGGAAGTGGATTTCCTCAAACATATCCGGCGAATTCAGCATGATGTTGTCGGTTCCGACGCTGACGCGGATGCCCGCGTCCAGCATATCCAAAACGGGCGGAATGCCGACGCCGGTCGTCATATTGGACCGGACGCAGACAGTAATCGGGATACCTTCGTCGGCAACGGTTTTCAAATCGTCCGGCGTGGACTGCGTCATATGAATCAAGAGATCGGGCTTCAAAGAAACAGCCGTTTCGATGTCGCTCCGGTCTTTTTCGCCGGCATGGATCGCCAATTTCTTTTGGCGGGAAGCGGATTTGGAGGACAGTTGAGACAGCGCGGACCCGTCCATATCATTCACGCCGCTGATGCCGATACCGTCGGCAACGTCCAGCAGGTCGCGCAATTCATCCGAAAAAGAAGGAGAAGCAATATGAGCGGGGCGGCCGAAAATAACCGGCTGAACATGACGCGATGTTTTTTGAAGCGCCGTCAAAAGGGCATGAACGCCGTCAACGCCGCCTTCTCTGAAATCGGCAAAAACGGATATCCCGTTTTGATAGATGTCCCAAATGGCGGCTTCCATGGAACAAACGGCTTCCTCCGCGCTCAGGCCGGATAAAAATTTATGTTTCAGACCGTTCGGCGGCTTGACCAAAACATCTAAGTCCCTTTGAACGGCAAAAGAGCGGTAAACATTGCCCAAAGGCGGGTCTTTCAGCATCGTATCGCCGATGTGCGTATGAGCGTTAATAAAACGCGGTACGATCCAGTTTTCCGATTTGACTCTCGTTTCTTCGATTTCTTTAATGAGGCCCTGTTCAATGTAAACGTTGCCGTAAACCAGCTCCGGCCCGTCGCCTTTAAAAATCAGGCCGGAAACCATGCGGTCGCACGGATAATCGGAAAAATTCGTATCAAACTCAAATTCGGGAGACAGGCCGGCGTTTTCACTCTCCCTTTCGTTTTCAACCCGCTCGATTATCCCGAGAAGCCGTTTTAAATCAGAGTCATCAAAGCCGGACATAACTTTCACCCGATATTTAAAAGCCGGAAAAGAGCCGGACCAACCCATCGGTTTTGTATAAAATTGTAAAAACCAAAGGGGAATAAATTATTTATCCTTTACCCGTCTTTTTTTAATGTCGCATTGTATAGGTCCCGGCATGAGAATCCGGATAACGCTGTCTGTGATTGTTCGGACAACCCCGATGCGGTACAATTGTCCGTGCGAAAATGCCCTTTGCGAGGGAAACCGAAGATGATTAAGGACTACCGAAAAAAGATGAATCTTGGGTGTTAGTAAAGGGCGACAGCACATCTTCTGTTTTTTTCTATTTTTTCCTATTTTTTCCTATTTTTTTCTATTTTTTCGTTTTTTTAGTTTCGAGCCGTTTCGTTTCGAGCCGTTTCGTTTCGAACCGTTTCGTTTCGAATATAGCTTTTATAAACTTTTCTTTTTCAATCAAAACGGCTGATTCAAATGGCATGAAGAGATTCATTTTTTTGCGTCCCGGTCTGAAAACTTAAGAGGAAGCTATATGCCGTTTAATAAAACAACAAAAAAAAGCTCGTGCCGCCCGATAAGCATAATATTGTTTTCGGCGGTTATTATTGTCTCCGTTCTGACTGCGGTGGCGGTATGCGATGAAATCCGAATCAGCGATTCCGTGACGCCGATGAAAATCGAAATCAGCCCTGCAAGTGATTCGGATGCGAACGGAATGATTTCAAAAACCGTCAGCTTAAGAAACACGGGAGACGTCCCCGTTAATTATGTCATATACATGGAAAGCGGCGGCAATTCAAACGCGGCGTCTCTTTTTGAATTATCGGCAGCCGCCGCGTCGGTTGCCCCCGGCGGTAAATTCGATCTGCAAATCAGCGCGTCAAAAAGTGAAATCGAGAAATATACCGCGGCGGAGTTGGAAAACATAAAAATCAAACTGATCCGAAATCCCGACACGCAGACGCCTGTCGGTTACATCATTCCCGTGACCGTCGGCGGCAAAACAGAGACGAAAACGACAAACGGCGCGGCCGGAGAAACGGATTCGTTTGAAACGGCCGCAGGCGTCTCCGGCGCAAATCAAACCGGTTTGGAAAATCCGGCAGCCTCCGGCAAAAACGCGGCGGCGAACGGAAGCGGCGTCGAAAAAGAGGACGAGAACGCCGGCCGCACAATATCAAACCCAAAAAAAATGAATGAAAAATACAAAATAATTATCGCCGTACTCGCGGCCTGTTTCGTTCTGCTGGCGGCGGCGGGTCTTTACGCCGTCCGGAAGAGAATGAAAGAATGAAAAAAACGCCTTCATTTTTTCATTCATTTAAAAAATGGCGGGCGCGCCGCCCGGTGAAAGATTACTTTTTCCGGCCGGACTTTTCTTTGACTTTTTCCAAAAACTTTTTGGCGTCATTCCGGGCGTCTGCGACCATATCATTTTGCCGTTTGAACTGAGACAGATCCGGCCGCTGCGTACTGCCCGGAGAGTCGGCTTCGCGCCGGTCGTATTCTTCGTGCAGCCGCTTCAGCTCTTTGATTTCGCGCGTGCGGCGATAGACGATTTCGGCCAAGAAGATAACAAGCGCCGACAGCAGCAGGTAAACATTGAAACTGACAGCCTCCCGAGTCTTGTAAGTGAACTTGTCGCCGTTCATTTGAATATACAGCGCTTTGGCTTCCTGAACCGTGTAAATTTTTCCGCCGGTGGACTCAATAGATTTGCGGAAATCCGGATTGACGCCGATGTCCCGGTATTCGATCGGATAGTTCACCGTGACCGGATAGCCCGATATGTAGTAAGTGCCGGTTTGATTGAAAACCAATTCGGTAACGTAAACGTCCTTAGATTCCAGCGTCAAGAGCAATTGTCGGTCGCCCAGCATCAAAATGGGGAGGCCTTCGTCATACATATGAACGCGCAGCGTGACCGGAACGCCGACATACGTGTCGGGACAATTGATAACAAGACCGCTTTCCTTATTCGGATCGCCCATGACCCAATTCGTTGTTGCCGTCACCAATTTTGACCCTCCCGGGTCGGAATACAGCTGCGGCGCCCAATAGTTGCCGCGGCCAATACCGTTATCCGTTGTCAGTGCGGCGACGCGCCCGAGACCGTAACGCCAAACTGTTAAAATCGGCGAACCGTCACTGGCAATGACCAGCTTATCAGAACCGGCTTTCGGCGTCACGTCGTTATAACCGCTGATTTCGGTTGTGGTGAGATTCAGGTTTTGCACAATGAAATGTTTCGGATTGGAGATATAGAGGAAGATTTTTGACGTATTATCCTCGGTATCGGTTTCATTGCCGCCGAGTATTTGGTTAAAGTTCGGGTTAATCGGAAGCCCTTGAGAACTTTGGAGATAGACGCTGGCGCCTTTGTAATCCCGCATCAGGGATTGGGCGTAGATCCGGCCTCTGGAATCTTGGAATTGGCCGGCCGGCTGGCCGCTGAGCGATCCTTTGGACTTGTTCGTATAAATGTTCATGAAGAGGACGGTTGAGCCGTATTTATCGGCTGTATTGATTGATCTCAGCAATTCATTGTACGTTCTGCCCACGGTGAGGAGATTTCCGTCGCTGATAATAATAACTAAAGGCTGGCCCGTACGGTTTTCCATAACTTCTGTGGCCCTCTCAAAAGTACCGACGAGATCGGTCGCGCCGTCCCCTGTCTGCAAATCGCCGATTTCTTTAATCAGCTGCTGCGCCTCCCGCGGGTTTCCGGCGAAAAAGAATTCGCCGGTATCATTGCGGCTGGAGTCGCCGATCGTGAAATAAGTGATATTGGCATCTTTGAAAAATTCATTTTCAACGATATCGACAGCGGTTTTCTTGATGTTTGCCTGAATCGTTTCATGATTTGCAACGCCGGCATCCGTATTGGAGCTATCGGAAACATCGATAAGCAAATAAACATCCTGCACGCCTTCCCAATCCGACGGGATCGAAACGACGGGCAGAAGCTTTTCAAAAGACGTGTCCAAATAACTGTTGCCCGCGCCGGCCATATATCCGAAAGAATTGACGCCGCCGACAACGACCAAACCGCCGCCTTCCGCGACATACCGCTTCAAACTTTCAGTCTGTTCCTCGGTAATGTTGCCGATATACATATTGTCCAAAATGACCGTCTTTGAGGCGTTTAACGCTCTGTCGAGATTTTCAATCGAGCCGAATTCCGCCAAATTGGAGACAACGGTAACACTGTAAAGCGTTCCGATAACCTGCGACAGAGACGCGCCCGATTCGGCCGTGACGATCAAAACGTTCGGTTTTTCAATGACATAAATGGATTTTGTAAAGACATTGTTAACGGCATTGGTATCCTGTGAGGAAGCAATCGTCGCCGTCAGGGTTTGCGCGCCGAGAGCGGTGAAATTCGCCGTAAACGGAATAGTCGTCTCCGTACCATTCATCGTCGCGGAGCCCCTCTGGAAGGGGACACCGTTTTTGGAAAGTTCATAAGTGAAAGAAACTTCGGTTCCGGAGTGGTCGGCCTGCTGAACTCTGAGAATAAATTCCTGATTATTCCGGTGAATGACGTTTTTATCGCCGATGATTTCAACGCTTAAATCATTTCGCGTCAATTGAGGAATAACGGCCGACACCTTGGTGCCGGTCTGAACGGCCACATCAATGGCGTTGTCCAAGTCCGTTCCGTAATTGCTGTTGCCGTCGGATATCAAAATAATCTGATTCCGCCCGTCGGCGTACTGGATCACTTTTTCGCCCAGCGCCGTGTAATTTCCGGAGATGATATCGTATTTGACATTAAAACGGCCGGAAAAGAATTCGTATAACTCTTGTCCCGCGCCTTTGGAGAAATAATCCATACTGCCCGTCGTATCCGAAACCAAAACCATATTGGGGTTTCGGTCTGTCCGCGTCACCGTCAGGAAAGTCACCGGATTTGCCAAAGCGATAATGAGCAAAACGCAGATGATTGTGCGCGTCCCAAGCAAAATTTTTTGCTTCTTGCCGACAGCCTTTTTGAAGAAATACACCCCGATTAAAATGGCGGGAATGAGCAGCAGCAGCCAATAGCGTGCTTCAAAATAAAATGCGGGAAGCGCCATTTTATATCTCCCTCCGTTTTCTGAGCAGCCAAAGTTCCGCGAAAATCAGCAGCGCCGCTATGATTGCGAAGATGTAGAAGAGGTTATTTTTGATCTCGTACAGTGTCGGCAATTCGTTAATATCGTTAGCGTCTTCAATGCCGGGCATACGCGTCAAAAGCGTATTCGACTCTTTATCGTTGTACATATTCACGGCAATCTTTTTCGAGCCGATCGTATAAATGCCGGCCTTGTCAAAAAGAACGCGGTTGGTGGTTATCCGGCCTTCGGGCGTAATAACTTCCATACTGGACGGAAGCGTCATGATTGTACCGGCTTTAATGTTGTATTCGGAAATGTCGCCGATACCCGTAAAGTAATTTGCGATGCGGACCCAGAAGACCGGAAATTCCGGAAAACTGGCAAAATTATTCCAAGCGTCGTCGCCGGCGTGATCATTTAAACCGAAATAGAAAACCATTCCTTTTTCATACGGGCCGTAAGCCACGATCGGAACGCCGTCCATTGTCATCACCGGATAAGCTGTCGCCGTCAAATTCCGGGTCTCCGCGTTCAAATATTTTTTGACGTAAACTTCATTCAGATCCAAATCACTTGTAAAATCACTGCCGATGGCGTAAATCGGTTCCCCGACCCGGGTCTCGACCGTCTCGGTAATGCGGGCCGGCAGCATTTTTGAAAGATTGATGGTCTGGTTCGCCGATTCCAGATACTCGCCGCCGATGAAAATGATATTGCCGCCGTTGACAACGTAAGCGTGAAGCGCGTCCACTTCAGCCGCTTCCAAAACGTGAGCGCCCATGTTGACCACAACGAATTGATACTCCGCTGAAATGGCGGCCGGAACTTCACTGACGCTTGTCAGCGTTAATTCGGGGATCAGCTCCAGCGCGATTTGGGACGGAAGTTTGCCGGATTCAGCCGCGTCCGAAATGTAAAGCGCTCTCGCCGACTGCGCGTCGGGGATGGAAATGTAAGCGACGTTATCCTCGGCCAAAGAGTCGCCGACCATAATTTTTATTTCGGTCGTTCCGCTCCGGACGTTGCGTAAAACAAAGGTCTCGGCGCTGTTGCCCGGAACGGACAGCGTCATCGACGGATAAGTCAGGCGGGTGCCGTTCGGAGCCGTCGTTGTCACGTCGGCGGACACCGTCCTTGCGCTGTTTCCGTAATTGCGGACCATGAAATAATAATTATAAGTGCCGTTTGATTTTTCCAAATAGCCGTTAATGATACCCAAATTATTGCCGGTGGGGGTGCCGTAAGGCACGTAATTGATATTTAAACCTCTTCCGAGAAGGTGCCGGGCTTCCATCGGATGCAGGCCGTCCCATGACGTAAAGTCGGAAAAGACATACATTGTCCCGCCCTTTGCGGAGAGGACATTCGCGCCCGCCGCCATTGCGGATCCGATATCGGCTGTGACGGCTTTCGGTGTCAGATTGTGAATAATGGCTTCAGCCTCGGACGCGCTGACATTTTCGGCCACCACCACCGGAACGGATGAGGCCAAAATGATCGTATTCACTTGGCTGAGGCAGCGGACAGCGTCGCGCTTAGCGTCTTCAAAACGGCCGTCGATTTGCATACTGCCGGACGCGTCGATGATAATGACCGTGCTTTCGTCACTGCGCGTGTCATAGGATAAAATGTAGGGACCGGCGGCCGCAACGGCCAGCAGGATCAAAACAAAAAGCTGAATGAGGAAAAGCGGGTCTTTGACAAGTTTTGTGAGGGACGAATAAATTTTTTCGCGGGACTCCTCCACCCGAACCAAAAACATGACGGACGGCACGCTGACTTTGAAGGGCTTGGGGAGAAGCATATACAAAATAATCAGCGGGATTAGCGAAATCAATCCGAGAAGCGCCAGCGGAGTGATAAACGGAAGAGTTGCTAAAGTGTCGGCAAGCGCCATGTTCAGCCGCTCCTGTCAATGATCCGTAAAAAGGATTCGAACACGGGCACATCCGTCGTGAAAGAGTAAAACTGGGCGCCGGTTTTTTTGCAGATACCGTCAATGGCCGCGTTGTGGTTTTCCAATTCCCTGAAATAGTTTTTACGGAAGCCGTCACTGATGTAAGTTTTCATTTCATCGCCGGTTTCCATGTCATAAAAGCGTGAGTCGCCTCGAATGGGCAGACTCTTTTCAAACGGGTCAAGAATTTGAATTAAAATCAAATCGTTGCCGGAAAGTCTCAAAACGGAAGCTTCGATGTGTTTGAAGTCTTCCATGAAGTCGGAAATAATGACGACCAGTGAACGGGACTTAATCAGCCGCTCATATTTATTCGTCACGATGTCCACGTCGGTGCTGCCTTCCAATTCA
>WRDC01000008.1 GCA_009783635.1 Methanimicrococcus sp.
CGTTGTCGGAAGATCGTCATCTTTTGTCAAGATTGATGTAACAGCGGAGGAACTCCAGCCGACGAACTCGACATTAACCATGACACCGTCACTGTCCTTATCAACAGAGATGTGTGTCGGTTTGGGCGTTGTCTTTAAGACATAGCCGTTCTGCGCAAGGATGTTTATCTCGATGCCGGGACCGCCTGTGCCGTCGTTGGTGTTGTAGATGACACGATACTTTTCATCCGAGATGTCAGGCTTACCGTTGCCTGTGGTATCGTAACCCCAAACAGCGTACACCGTCGCATCATCGTCCTCGATGTAGACAGTCTCTGTCATCGTTGCCGGAAGTACATCGTCTTTTGTCAGGATTCCACTGACATTGGATGAACTCCAGCCCACGAACAACACATCAAAACCGTTATCTTGACTGTGCGTTGGTTTTTTCGTTGTGTTTAAGGGATATTCCATCTGCGTGAGAAGGTTTATATCAGGATCGGGGCCGCTGCCGGCTATGCCGCCGTTAATATCGTAGAAAATGCTGTACTTTTCTTCCAAAACATCCGGTATGCTATTGCTGTTTGCATCCTCGCCCCAAACGGCGTACACCGTTACATCCGCGTCCGTGAATGTGACATCATCCACAAGTGTCGGAAGTGTGCTGTCCTTATTAAGGACCACATTGATAATGGAGTCGTCAAGGGTCCAGCCGATGAACAAAGTCAAAGTCGTAGAGGTGTATATCGGGTCGGTGGATGTATCTAAATCTAAATTATGTGTGCCCGCCGGCAAACCACTGACAACCACAGGGTCGTAGCTGCTGCTATAAGAGCCGCCGTTTAAATCATAAGTCAAATTGTACACTTTTTCCATGAACCCTGCGTACACGTTAATGTCTCCGGTCATTCCGGGAACAATGCCTTCGATCGGAGTCTGAAGCGACGGGTCCTCAAACCAACCTTCAAATATGAATCCGGAGCGAGATGCAGGGGTGAAATCGAACTCACTTGTAAAGTTATAAGTCGGCGGATTGAAATGTGTAGCAGACTCAGCATTGACGTAAGTAATGTTATACTCAATCAGCTCCCACTGCGCATATAAATCCAAAGGCTTCGGCAGGATTCCGACAGAATCTCCGGAAGAGTAGGATGTGCCGTTTCCGTCCGCTTCTGTATTCCAGCCTGTGAAACGATAGCCGGTCTGAGTGAAATTATTTGCGACAGCCAAATGGTTCGTATTGTACGGAACCTCAACGGTGAAGTTTTCATCACTGCCGGGGAAGTTTTTATGATAGGTGGGATAGAAGACCCAGACACCGTACAATTCAAATGATACGATAACGGGTTCTGAATAAACATCATAATCGTTACCGTCCTTATCCAACCATTTCACAAATCCTCTGTCGGTGTAATTTTCACCGGTATCAATGTCCTTAGGCATCAATTGCGGAAGCGTATTGGATAAATCCGTCGGGTCCTGAGCGTCTGAGTAAAGATTCGGAACATCCTTCATAACAGTCATATCGTAACGGACCGAACCGCTATTGATAGTACTGTTGTCGGAGTCCCATGGGCTCTCGTTCCAGTTAAAAGTGATTGTGTACGGACCGACCAAACCTCTGTATGACATAATGCGCTGACCGTTATAAACAATGTTGGCAGCAGTGAGGGTTTGCAAAACATCAGGCTCATTGATGACCGTAAAATCCACCGGATCGGTCGTACTATTAATGTAATTTGCTGATGAGAAATTTCCACCGGCATAAGTAGGAATGTGGCCTGTCGAATTAAAACGAGCAATGGCATCAAATCCTTTTCCCAGCTCCGGATTAATCGCCCATTTTGAATTTGGATCTCCGATAATCGTCGCTGTATCGACATCATATGACGCTGTCGTCGTGACGTTATTCCAATATTTAATTTGTTCCATATTTGTAAATTTCAAATTGGTCTGATTCACACGAACGTCGTTAAGTGTTTCATTCGAGGTATTCGCAGCAACCGGATTAGCTATCCATAAAGCGGGTCCTCTTCCGTTGTTATAAAATATTAGACTCTCAACTCTGTCAAGAGCAATCATTTTCGAAACATTGGCAGCCGGATAAGCTACATTTGATATGTTCAAACCGATGACATGCAGCGTTGCCAGTTTATCTACCGTCAAATTGCCGGTTTGCAATACAGTGGCTGTACCGTGATTTATTAAATAGACTTCCGCTCCGTAACTGAGGTCAAAATCGCGGGTAAATCTAACCATACGCGAGGTGGCATTGTTGCCATTACCCGTATTACCGATAACAATGAGTTTTGACCGGTCTTGTAACTCAACAGCATCAAATTGAACGGCTGTATAATTGTTATTATTTACAACCTGAACGGTTGCGACGGAAGAATTACCCAATACAAATCTATTTCCGAAACGGACAAAAGACCCGGTGCTGCCGGTGGCAGGGTCGCCATCACCGGTACTGATAACATTAATTATACTGTAGTCTCCGACAGTGAAGTTGCCGAGAGTGTCGCCGTTGAACTTATTATCGACAAGCGCGTTCAATGTAACATGGTTGCCAATGATAACATTCGGTGTCTCACCTGCCCCGGCCGCAGAACCATTGAAAACTGAGAAACGTGACTGGTCGCCTGTATCTCTGAGAGTATTGTAACGTAAATTTATATTAGCGTCATCATAAATAACGTAATCCGGCATGGCGCCCATGTTTGCCGAGGTTGCGGAGCTGTTTACCTGAAACATCATAGGACCATCAGCTAAAGCGGACCCGCGGGGATTTGTTTTATAAACCGTCACATTGTCCCTGAATTCCACTCTGCCGGCTGCCACGGCTTGACCCCACGCGCTGGAGGCGACGGTTGTCCTGTCATTCATATTTAGTGTGATATTGAGCTTATTACCATTAACATCTTCATATTCAAGAACGCCGCCTATACCGAGACCGGCCTCCGTATCATTTGAAGGGTTAGTGCCGCCGAAACGCGGGTCGTTGATAACAATTTCAATGTCGGATAATTTAACAATACTGCGATTATCCATCACCAGTTGCGGGCCGATATAAAATGAATTCCGGTAAGTCAGATTTGAGCCATATGCGGCGGTACCGGTGCCGGAATCGATAAATCCTCTGTTACCGCCGATCATATATGTATTTTCTACAGTTAAGTTGAGCGGATTTAATCGATTCGTGTTCGTCCTCATAACATAATGGTTGACGTTGTAAGTAGAGATAACACAGAAATACTGAACCCATTTATGCCAGTCATCATCACGCGATGACTGATCGCCGACGAGCACATTTTTTCCTTCACTGCGGTCAACCGCGCCGTTAAAAGTAATATCCCTCTTATTCCGGTCAATAATGGGGTTAGCAATATATAACATGGATGGAAGAAGAGTGGGCTCAGCGTTTGTCGAACGGTTTCGATATTCATTCTGATTGATATCACTGCCAAGCCAAACGTAAGTGATGTGCACATTACTTCTGCCCGCATTCGCGGGAGTTGCCTGACCAGCTGTCATATTGATGCTCGTGACTTCATATATGCCTCTCGTATTATACACAATAACTTCATTAGAGAGTTGAGTCGTCAAGAGAGAGGAACCAAGGCCAACACCGTCTTTGGCATATTCCCAGTCGGGCGCGTCAAAATAGAAATTGACTTCACCCGGGGAGTTAACAGTAACAGTTGTGCCGGATGCCGGCCCGTGATAAGAGGAGGGGTTGGTAACGGTTGGGTCGTAGGTTGAATTCAGCACCCAATTGCCCATTAAAGCCATGGCTTGATAATCGGCCGCGTTGATTGTAACAGGTGTCTCCTCCCACTCTATCTCATAAGTCAGATAGAGGGTGTCGACTTTTTTCATTCCCCAGTTATAATAATCGGAAGGGAAATTGGAATCCGGATAGACCGAAAGATTCCGATGAGGAATACTGTTGTCTATTTTTGTTGTAATCTGATAAATGTTGATCGTAATGCTATTTCCGCCCCGGCCTCGTAAGAGCGGCGGGAGTTCGGAATCTGCCGGCTGAATCCCTTCAAAAGTCATTGGTTCCGGCGTTTCGTTGTCATCTGTTATGTAAAAAATGACGCTGCCGGTTTGTCCGAAAATAACGTTATACCGGTCTGACGACAGAGAATCATCAATTTTATAAGAAGACCATTCAAAATTAACGCTGTTGACCCCGGCGGCGAATTTAAAAGAGTTGTCGTCGCGGTCTGTATAATGTATTTCGGCGGCTTCGCCTGAAGCGCCGCTGAAATCTTGGCTGCCGATCAGCCGCTCACTTGAACCGCCGGTTTCATCGTATGTGACAAGATACCAATAAGCTGTCAAATCTTCCATATCCGTATCGCTTTGGGCGGCAACGACATCCGCTGTAATAACCGACCCTGTAAACAATACACATACCATTAAAATTGCAAATATACGTTCAACTATCCTCATTCTATAACCAACACCTGCATTTATCTAAATTCAAATTCAGTAATATAATATCTATCATCAAAATAATAATGACAAATTATTAAAATACTAAAAATTTATTTTATATAGTTTTTTTTCCTATATAAGTATATCTATAATTAATTGAATATTAATGATTTAGATGAAAATGAGATATATATTTTTTTAAGAATACGTCTACTGATAATTAAATAAAAAATTTAAAAACTTAAAAAAATAATAAAAATATGATTCAAAAATTTTTGATGCCTTCATAAAACCTTCATAAGAAATGCAACTTACAACGATATCGGTTGCCAAAAAAATATTTAAATAACAAGTGACATGAATTTAATCATATTATAATACATTTTTTGATATTGCCGGCAGTCCGATCTTTTGATTCTGACTTTAACCACATCCTTAGAAGCTTCCTATCAAAGCCGTTTTTAAAAAATTATAAAATATTTGCGCATTCCTTAAAGAAAAGGATATCAAAAAATTTAAACATATATTTAATTTTGAAAGGTTATTCAATTATTTGAAAATGTGTTTAATTTTTTAGGATATTATTTAATTTGTATCATCTGAAAACAGATGAAATTTTAATTTCGACATCACTCGCCCTCATGAAATTTCAATTTTGAATCCTTGATACAATGACTTGATATTTCAAAAATGCAAGAAAAAATCAAAAAAAATATCAAAAAAAATATCAAATGGGAACTTTTTCTATTAAATAGATTTTCGGAATTTTTTAAAAAGACCCTCCCGAATTTGAATTAATCAAAAAACCATTTTTTGGTTTAAACCGAATTGATAAAACAACCTCTTGTGTTTGAATTCTGTAAACGGATGGATAAAATTGTGTTTAATTGAAGCAATGAAAAACGATTCTGTGTTTGAATTTAATTAAAAATTAATTTAAAAAAATGTTTTTTATTCAAATTAATTGAAAAATACAGTATTCCGTGTTTGAATTATATTGACGAAAAATTCTTTTTTGTTTGAGTTTTATTGGAAAATACTTCCCCTGTGTCTGAATTTAATCGCGGCAAACCTGACATCTTCATTGATTCCATCAAAAGAAGGAACATAATTCCATTTTCAGGTTTCATTTTCATATTTCATTTCCGGATTTGAGACATCAAAGGCGCTCAGAATTCAGACTCATGATCCGGGAAATAAGAGAACAGCTGAAATAAATGAAGAGAGGATTTTGAAAAAGAAAAGAAAAAATAAACGCCTTCTGTCTTCATCCACCCTCTTTATCGGGCATTCATGACCGGATATATCAAAAAAAATGAGAATCGAAAACGGTATTATTTATTTTTTCGATTACCGATGTTCACTTTAACGGTATCGGAAACGGCTTCGGCTCCGCCGTCATTTTCATCGTCCGTCGTATCGATCGTAATGATGGTTTCATTTCTTCGAGTCCGTTTTTCCTTTTTATCGGGTATTTTCGGTTCTTCTTCATTCTCGCTTCTTTTTTGGACAGCGGCGAAATAAATGCCTGCCATTGAAATCATCACGGCTAAGGCAATACTGTAAGCGAAGTAAGCCGCCGGAAAAACATAACCTTGTTCAGTCAGGGTGATGGATAAAACATAACTGCTGGCGCTCCAAAACAGCAATGTCCCCGACAGCGCAAACAGCATTTCCACGACCAAATCCTGATAATCCCGTTTATTGTAAATACGGTCAAATACCCGGCCGAGAATGTAAATAAAGGCGGATGCGGCATACCACAGAACCGTCCATTTAATGAACAGTGAAAGCAGCGGAATCAAGCCGTAATAACCGAGATTGCCCGGGTTGACGACCTGCCAAATACCGGTGACGCCGGAAATCGTTCCGATGACGAAAAGCAGAATGGATGTAATGGTTGTGACAAAAGACAACTGATGCGTACGGAACGACTTTTTCAAGTCGGACAACCCGATTGCGATCTTTTCATGAAGGGAGTAAGCTCTCAAAAGCATATACAAGCCGACAATAAAAAACGTACCGATAACGGCAAGCTGCGGCTGGTTTGCAATCATTGCCAGCGCGTAAATGATTAAAGCCAAACCAATGGGAACAAAAAACGTCTGAAGGATTTTCGGGTCTTTCAGGAAGTTTTTAATCATATAGTATGTGCTTTCCAATCTTTCACTCTGCATGACAACGATTCTTTGAACGGAATCCACTTTCACGCGGGACTGAACGATCGGAACCAGCGATTCGTCTTCCGCGCCGTCGGAGACGAAAATCGCGCTTTTGACTTCCTGAATAGATAAAAATTCGTCCAGCTGATCGGCAATTTTTTTATCGGAAATCGCGCCGACGTTTTTATCCCCGGCAAAAGAAACAATGTCGGCGTCAACGCCCAAGCTGCGCAGCTCGTCCAAAATACGGATACCGCCAAAAATCGTGTTTGTGTCCGAATCCTCCGGATCAACGGTTGCCAAACTGACCGCCGCGGCAATATTAGCCCCGCGGCCAATGACCGGCGTAATCACCTTCGCTTTTTCTCCGAGATCGTTATCTCGGTCAATACAAATGACAAGCGTATCCATTTTTACAGTTCCCGTTGCGGATCCTTTGATAAATATGACAAGACGGACATGAAGAGAACGAATTAAAAAGCAATCCTTTAATTCTCATCCACTATTGCTTAGTTTCCATTCTATTTATATTTAAATATCGGATGAGTCGGAAAAATACCGGATTTTCCCGGGGTTTTCGGAAGATAAGAGATGAATCAGTTTTTTTGCGCATTCCAGCTTCTTCTTTTTCAAATCAGTGACAGTCCGGTCATTGAAATCGAATCCGATCAGCATGATTTTGGAGGCGCCGAACGCTTCGGCCAAAAAAACGCAGCGGTCACCGTCCGTAAATCCGCCGAAGTTGAGCAGTCCGGACGGCGGGCGGCATTGACATGTCGGAAAAACAGTGCCGTTTTTCATATTTTCAACCATCGACGGCATATATTTCTCCAATATGCCGATATTGTCTCCGTGCGCGTGAATGAGAAGAAGAGCGCCGCGGTCGGCGGCTTCGATTTCTTTAATCGCGTCATTCGGGTGACTCCCGTCCAAATCCGTCACAATAATATCCGGCACCTTGCCCCGCCTTATTAAAACAGTGGCGGCGCCGTCCGCGGCAATGAACAGGTCTTCCGGACATTGCTTGGAATAAACGATGAATTCTTTTTCAAGAGACGGCGCATTGCCGCAAACCACAACAGACCGGCCGCTGATTTTGGATTCTAGCTTCAAAAGCGGCCCGCTTTGATCATTGAGACCGCCATTTTGGTCTGCGGCGTCGCCCTTAATTTTTTGGAACTACTCCGACATCCAAAGGGCGGCTTTTTCGTCTTTCTCCCGCGTAAAACCAAATCGGTTCAGCATTTTCAAATACAGAGGTTCCCATTTTTCAAAATCCATATAATCTTTCCTTTTTGTTGATTCCGTTCGTCGGTAGTTCATTTTGCTTTTTGGTCCGGTCTGTTATTTGGTCCGGTTAGTTGATCCGGTTTGTTGATTGGCCCATTTAATTAAACGAATTCAAATATTATTAACATATCCTAAAAAAGGGGAATTGTTAATGTTTAATAGGGTAAAAATCAAAAGCAACGCTTTAAATACTTTTACTTAATCAATTTTTCTTCCGTTATTTGACAGTTTATTTTTGACACCCCGGAAAAGACGTTCATGAAGAACCTGACCATATACTTAAAACCGTATAAATATTACATTGCCGCCGCGGTTTTTTTGATATTTTTCCAATGCCTGACACAGCTGATGCTGCCGGGCCTGATGGCAAAAATGGTTGACGTCGGCATTGTCGGGGGAGACATTGATTACATTTACAAAATGGGCGTCTATATGCTTGTGCTGACGGCCATTTGTATGATCTGCTCCGTCGCCGCCGGATATTACACGGCGCAATCCTCTGCGGGATTTGCGAAACTTCTCCGCCGCGATTTGTTTGAAACGGTTGAATCTTTTTCATTGGAGCAATTCGACAAATTCGGAACATCCACTTTAGTGACGCGGACGACCAATGACGTCTCTCAGATCCAAAACGTTATCATGATGTTACTCCGCGTTGTCGTTGTTGCGTCTTTGACATTTGTCAGCAGTTTGATTCTGATGTTTTACAAAGATGTGACAATGTCTCTCGTTGTTTTGGTCGTTATTCCTGTTCTGGCCGTTTTCGTTTACATCGTTTCACGAAAAATCATGCCGATGGTGAAAGAAATGCAGAACAAATTAGACGGGCTCAGCCGCATCCTTCGGGAACGCTTAACCGGCGTTCGCGTTATCCGCGCCTTTAACAAAGAAGAGGCGGCGAATAAGCAGTATGAAGAGGCGAATGACGATTTAATGCTTTTTTCACTGAAAGTGAACCGCGTCGTCGCATTTTTATTCCCCGGGATGCTGCTGTTAATGAACCTGACAACCATCGCTGTTTTGTGGTACGGCAGTTTCCGTATTGAAACGGCGCATCTGACGATCGGGGACATGATGGCGTTTATTCAGTACGTGACAATGATTATGATGTCCGTCATCATGATTTCTTTTATTTTTATTATCATCCCGCGCGCCAAAGTTTCAGCCGACCGTATTTCGGAAATACTGAGTGTTGAGCCGGCAATTTTAGACCCCGCCGAAACAGATTCGGCCGCTTTCAAATTCGATGAAAGAGTTCCGGCGGTCGAATTCAGAAATGTGTCGTTTCAGTATAACGATTCGGACGCTTCCATTTTAAAAAATATTTCATTCTCCGTTGACCGCGGCGAAACCATCGCGGTCATCGGCGGGATGGGGTCGGGAAAAACATCTTTGGTCAACTTGATCCCGCGTTTCTATGATGTCTCCGGAGGCGCGGTTTTTGTCAACGGCGCGGATGTGCGGCGCGTTTCCCAAAAACAGCTTCGCGAGACGATTGGTTTTGTGTCTCAGACAGCCGTTTTATTTTCGGGAACAATTGCCGAAAATGTTCGGTACGGTAAAGAAAATGCAACGGAAGAAGAGATTTGGAAAGCGCTTGAAATTGCCCAAGCCACCGATTTCGTTGAAAATATGGAAGAAGGCATTAACTCTTATATTTCCCAAGGCGGGACAAACGTCTCAGGCGGCCAGAAGCAAAGACTGACCATTGCGCGCGCAGTTGTCGGCCGGCCCGAAATCTACATTTTTGACGATAACTTTTCGGCTTTGGATTATAAAACGGACGCCAACCTCCGGCATGCGCTGAAAACGGAAATCAAGGACGCCGCCGTTATAATTGTGGCTCAGCGCGTGGCAACGATTCGGAATGTTTCCAAAATCATTGTATTGGACGGCGGCCAAATCGCCGGCATCGGAACGGACGCGGAACTGACCGAATCCTGTGAAATCTACCGTAAAATTGTCGAGTCTCAGACCGGCGGCGATGTTCATCTTCCGGCAAACATATCAAACAGCGCGGAGGCGGCGGAATGAACGCGGGCGGGTCTTCTTCCGAGCGGTCCGAAAACAGCGGCCAAAACCGCACATTTACGGGACGCCGCAGCCGCCGCGGACCGGGGGGTGGTCCCGGTTTCATCGGTGTTGTTGAAAAGCCGAAGAATTTTAGGGCAACACTCAAACGCCTCATGATTTATTTAAAGCCGCACAGCTTCAAAATCGCCGTTGTTTTCATCATGGCGGTCTTAAGCACGGCATTTTCGGTTTTGGCGCCTTTGCTGATCGGTGAAATCATTAACGTTTTATTCGACGGCATGACCGGCGGCCGGACGGCCATTGACTTCTCAGCCATTACAACGCTTCTGCTGATTCTTTTCGTCCTTTATATCGGCAGTTCCGCTTTTGCTTTTATTCAGCAATACATCATGGCCGGCGTGACACAGAAAGTTGTTGCTGATTTAAGGTCCGGCGTCGGGTCCAAATTGTCCCGCTTGCGCCTGAAATATTATGACGAGCACACGCATGGCGAAATTATGAGCCGGATCATCAATGATATTGATAACATCAGCAACACGCTCCAGCAAGGCGTTGTCCAGTTGATTACATCCACCGTGTCTTTGATTGGGATCCTCTTGATTATGCTCTACTTAAACCCGCTCCTGACATTTGTTTGTTTCATAATTTTGCCGGTTTCGGCAGTTCTGACAAAAATCATCGTCGACCGCTCACAGCCTTATTTTAAGAAACAGCAAGTACAGATGGCGGCGCTGAACGGCCACATTGAAGAAATGTATACCGGTCACAAAATTATCAAAGCTTTCAGCCGTGAAAAGAAATCCGAAGAAGAATTTGACGCGGTGAATAAAGAGCTTTATGAGGTCGGATGGAAATCTCAATTTATTTCCGGCATTGCCATGCCGATTTTATTTTCCGTTCAGAATGTCGGCTATGTGATTGTCTGTATCATCGGATGTTTGTTTGTGCTGTCCGGTTCGATGAATATCGGCAACGTTCAGTCATTTGTCTTATATTCAAAACAATTCACGCATCCGGTGACGCAAATTTCAACCGTAATCAACATGATTCAGTCAACGCTTGCGTCCACGGAACATGTCTTTGACTTATTGGACGCCGAAGAAGAGCTTCCGGACAGTTCAGGCGCGGCGGCGCTGCGGAATCCCAAAGGAGAAGTTGTCTTTGACCATGTTTCTTTCAGCTATGAACCCGGCCGTCCCGTTATTTCGGATTTGAATCTGAATATTTATCCGGGCGAATCTGTGGCGATTGTCGGACCGACGGGCGCCGGCAAAACGACCATTTTGAATTTGCTGATGCGCTTTTATGAAATCGACAGCGGCCATATTCGAATCGACGGCGCGGATATAAAGGAAATGAACCGCCATAACCTGCGCAGCTTTTTCGGCATCGTCCTTCAGACACCGTGGCTGTTTAGCGGCACGGTTCGCGAAAACATCGCTTACGGATGCGCGGACGCGACCGATGAAGAAATCGTTCGGGCGGCGGAAATGGCCTATGCCGATTCTTTCATCCGGAAACTGCCGCAAGGTTATGATACGGTGATGAATGAGGACGCTTCCAACATTTCGGAAGGCCAGAAACAAATGCTGACAATTGCCCGCGCCTTTTTGTCGGATCCGGTCATTCTGCTCTTGGATGAAGCGACAAGCAATGTCGATACGCTGACCGAAGCTCAAATCAAAGACGCCATGATGACTTTGATGAAAGGCCGTACCAGTTTTGTGATCGCTCACCGTTTATCCACCGTCCGCAACGCCGATTTGATTTTGGTTCTCAATAAAGGACAAATCATTGAGCAGGGCAGCCATGATGAACTGATGGCGAAAAACGGCTTTTACGCAATGCTCTACAACAGCCAATTCAGCAGCGCAAACATGGACGAAACATTTGAACAGGTGGAAAAGAGGATCTCGGAGCGGTCAGGTACGGCGGCGGCTTAATGAAATTCATTATGAAATTCTCCGAACAACGATCTATTTTATTTTGACCATTCCGGCCGATTCGTATATTTCGGTTGCCGCACCGGTTCTGCTTTTGGGCTTTACAACGAAAAATTTTTTAAATTAAGTGTACATTCAATTTATGTTACCATTAATTTTGAGACTGTTATTTTTGAAAAACTTAACACCTTATTATTTTTTGTAAACCGGACATTTTGGGGATTATTATGTCGTTGGAAGTATCACCGCTTATTGCAGATTTGGCTTTGATTCTAATCGCCGCCGCCGTTATGACGCTTGTTTTCAAGCGCTTTAAACAGCCGCTTGTTTTGGGATACATCGTCGCGGGACTTCTTATCAGCGGGTATTTGATTGCTTACCTTCCGGAAAGTATCGGTCAATATATTCCGAGGATATCCGAGACGGAAACGGTGTCTATATGGGCCGATATCGGCGTCATTTTCCTTTTGTTCGGTCTCGGTTTGGAATTCAGTTTTAAAAAGCTGATGAGAGTCGGCGGCACGGCTTCGGTCACAGCCATTACGGAAGTTGTGTCAATGCTGATCGTCGGCTTCATCGCCGGCTATTTAATGGGCTGGCCTTATATGGATTGTCTGTTCTTGGGTTCTATGCTGGCGATGTCGTCAACAACGATTATTATCAAAGCTTTCGGAGATTTAAAGCTCAGAGGACAGAAATTTACAAATGTCGTTTTCGGCGTTTTGATTGTCGAAGACCTGATTGCGATTTTATTGATGGTTTTGCTTCCGGCGATTATTTTGGCGCAGGCCTCTTTAGGGGTAGAATTGGTCGAAAGTATCGGAAAAATGCTGTTCTTCCTGATTCTTTGGTTCATCACCGGTATTTTTATTTTGCCGACCATTTTTAAACACATCCGGAAATATATGAATGAAGAGACGCTTTTAATTGTCGCCGTCGGTCTTTGTCTCGGAATGGTTGTCGTGTCCATTAAGACCGGTTTTTCTTCCGCTCTCGGCGCTTTCATTATGGGTTCGATTTTGGCTGAAACCATTGACAGTGAAAAGATTGAGCATGTGACAAAACCGATTAAAGATTTGTTCGGCGCGGTTTTTTTCGTGTCTGTCGGTATGATGCTGAATCCGCAGATTTTGATTGATTACGCCGGCCCGATTGTTATTGTAACGCTGGCCACATTCGTCGGCAAAGCTATCTTCTCAAGTTTTGGCGTACTGATTTCCGGCCAAAACCTGAAAGTTTCAATGCAGTCCGGATTTTCGCTGGCGCAGATCGGTGAATTTTCTTTCATTATTGCCGGCGTCGGCTTGAGTATGGGCGCAATCAGCGATTTCTTGTATCCGGTGATTATTGCCGTTTCGGTGATTACGACGTTCACATCGCCGTATATGATTAAATATTCCGACCGGGCGTACTATGCCTTTGATAAAATCCTGCCGCCTAAATTGCGCGATTATTTGGACAATTACGGGTCGGGCAGCAAAACCATTAACAAAGAAAACACTTGGAAAAAGGTTCTCAAAACCAATGCCCTCGTGATTATTATTTACGGCGTTACATTGGTTGCAATCGCCCTTTTGTCTGTGTTTTACCTTTCTCCGTTTGTGAAAAGTTATATCGACGGCTGGCATGGTTCAATTCTATCGGTAGCTATAACGGTTCTTGTGATGGCGCCGTTCCTCAGCGCTCTTTTAATGAGCCGGAAGAAAACGAAACAGTTTGAAACGCTTCAAAACGATCCGACTTTCAAGACGAGTTATCTGATTTCTTTAACGGTGGTCCGCTTCATTGTGGCGGCATTGATTATCTCTTACGTCATTTTCATGGAATTTACATCGGCAATCGGCATCATTGCCATCATTGTTCTCTTCATATTGTCATTTGTCGTTATGTCAAAAAAGCTTCAAACCCAATACACAAGATTTGAAGAACGGTTCATGAACAACTTAAATGAACGCAGCGTCAGCAAGCTCAAAAAAGAAGCGGAGGTGACCGCTTTGGAAGACATTCACATGGATACGTTTGACGTGGACGCCGAATCTCCGATCATCGGAAAAACTTTGGCGGAACTCGGTTTCCGCGAAAAATACGGTGTCAATATTGTTTCCATCATCCGCGGCGGTCAGAGATTTAATATTCCGGGCGGCGCGGAACATATCTATCCTTTGGACAAAATCGTTGTCCTCGGCACGGACGAGCAGATGAACGTTTTCAGAAAGGAAATTGAAAATCAGTCTTTAGCGCCCGAAAAGAAAGAAGAGGAAGAAGTCATCCTTCAGCAGTTTGTCATCGAAGAAAATTCCTCGCTCTTGAATAAGCCGCTTCGCGGCTGCAATATCCGCGACAAATCCAAGTGTTTGGTCGTCGGCGTTGAGCGTGATGACGAAACAATCATGAACCCGGACGGCGCTTTCGTCTTCCGCGAAGGTGACGTTATTTCAATCGTTGGCGAAAAAGAACGTATCCGCGAACTCTGCTGCGTGATTTTAGACTGAAAGCATGATTAGACTGAAAGCGTGACTAGACTGAAATGTTGATCTAAACACGCCTCTCCATTTTTAAAAATTAATCGGATAGCTCAGCCGTTTTTCTCAAACGCCAAACCGAACCCTTTGATTTCGAAAATAAGTCCAAACATCTTTCTCTGTTTTCTCGATAATTAAACCAAAACAAGCCTCCCCATTCTTAAAAAATAATCAAAATGAGATGAAAAACGATGACAAAAGAGATGAAAAGAAATAACAAGAGAAATGAAAAACAATAACAAGAGAGAGGAAAAAACAGTAAAAAAAGATTAAAAAAGAAACACGTTTTTCAAAAAATATGAAGAAGGCTTATGCCTTCTTTGCGGAAATACCGATGACCATTTTGATGTTTTCGATATCCCAATCTTTTACCAAGTCGCCCGCGGGAAGACCCTGATTCAGGTTTAATGTGCCGGCGCGAACTTCCGACGCAATTTCGAGAGTCATGCCTTCAATCAATGAGGTGACATATTTATCTTCGACTTGAATGCCGGCTGTGATCTGCTCGTCCACGGCCAAATCCATTTCTTTTCTCATGTCCTGAATTCTGCGAACAACTTCACGCATGTAGCCTTCCGCTTCCAGCTCTTTTGTCAGCTTGGCATTGACATAAACCATACCGCAGTCAGATTCACTGCCCGCAATACCTTCCGGAACAAGCTCTTCAAACTCGACCATGTCCGGCGTCACCGTAACGGTGGTGCCGTCGATGAGGGAAAGTTCCATTTCGTCAACACAGGCAAAAGCCTCTTTCAAAGACTTGGCGCCCGCGTCATTGAGCGCGTCGGCAACTTTTTTCGCGTTTTGCTTGAAAGTCGGGCCGAGAACGCTTTGGTTTGGAACCATCGAAACATCCAAATCTTTCCAAGATTCACCGACGGTGAGAACTTTAACATTTTTGGCATTGGTTTGTTCCAAAAAAACATCCTTCAAATGCGTCAGCGCGGCGGCCACATTTTCATTGTTCGGGACAACCACAATTTCGGAAATCGGCCACCTCAGTTTGCGGCCGGCCTTTTGGCGGGCATTGGAAGAAGCTTCCACCACGCTTCGGACAATTTCCATATGTTCTTCCATTTCCTTGTCAATGAAAATTTCTTTGCCGGCCGGCCAATCGTTCATGTGAACGGAGAGCGGCGCGCTGTCATTCACACTTTTGACCAAATTCTGATACATGGTTTCAGACATATACGGCATAAACGGCGCCATCAGCTTGGCCAGCGTGACATAAGTCTCATAAAGCGTCGCATAAACGGCCAATTTGTCGGGGTCGTTTGCTTCCGTCCATGTCCTCGGACGGACAAGCTGGATATACCAGCGGGACAAATCTTCCAAAATGAAATTGAACAGACTGCGGACGGCTTTGTGCAGCATTTTATCATCCATCGCTTCAGTCATTCCGATGACGGTTGACTGAAGACGGGAAAGAATCCATTTGTCCTCTTCGCGCATACTGCCGATTAAAGATTCGGCCGGATGCCGGGACGGATCGAAGTGATCCAAAATCATGTAAGGCTGCGGGAATCTGTAAACATTCCAAAGGATATTGATGGTCCTGTTAACGGTGGCCACATCCTCCCAAACAAATTTGAGATCATCCCAGGGCGCGCTGGATGAAAGACAATAAGCGCGGAGAACATCGGCGCCGTATTTTTCAATGACTTCGTCGGGCGTGACAACATTTCCGAGACTCTTTGACATCTTTTTTCCGTCTTTATCCATCGTAAAACCGTGCATCAAAACGCTCTTGTACGGCGTTTTTCCGAAAGCTGCAACCGACGCGCCGAGCTGTGAATAGAACCAGCCGCGGGTTTGGTCGTGTCCTTCCGTGATAAAATCGGCCGGCCACATCTCTTCAAAGAGGTCCGTTCTGCCCGGAAATCCGAGAGTCGCAAAAGAAGCGACGGCCGAATCAAACCAAACGTCAAAAACATCCGCTGTCCGGGCCATTTGACCGCCGCATTCGCAATCGAATTGAATCTCATCGACATACGGGCGGTGAAGCTCAATGTCGCCGGCCAGCTTCGCTTTTGTAATCAATTCTTTTTTGGTGCCGATGACGGCGCTCTCTTTACAGTCGGGACAGGTCCAAATCGGAACAGGAATTCCCCAATACCGCTGGCGGGAAATACACCAGTCGCGGGCGTCGGCCACCCAGTCTCTGAAGCGGGCGGAACCGGCCCATTCGGGCGCCCATTCAATATCGTTATCAATGGCGTTCAACATACCGTCTTTGATTTTAACCACATCGAGGAACCATTGTTCTGTGGACAAGTAGATGATTGCGGTTTTACAGCGCCAGCAGTGACCGTAACGGTGAGTGACTTGACCTTGGGACAGGAGCAAATCTTTGCTTTTCAGGTCTTGGATGATGATGTCATTGGCGTCGCGGATGTTCATGCCGGCATATTTTCCGGCTTCTTTTGTGTAAGCGCCGTCCGGACCGACGGGACAGAAAATCGGAAGACCGTACTTGGTGCCGACAAAAAAGTCGTCCAAACCGTGACCGGGCGCGATGTGAACAATTCCGGTGTTGTCCAGTGAGACATAATCGGCAGGGTAAACGGCATGTTCCATCTCGGACTGGGCGGGCACTTCTTCAATCAGCGGCGCGGTGTATTCCAAACCTTGAAGGTCCGCGCCTTTTTTTGTCTCCAGTATTTCATGAGATGTGTATCTGCCTCTTTTCATAATGAGCGGAACGCTCTCTTTGCCGATGAGAAGTGTTTCGGCCTTGCCGTTTTCGCGAACAGCTTTTACAAACACATATTCGGCATCCGGATGAACGGCCGCGGCAACGTTGGACGGAATGGTCCAAGGCGTTGTCGTCCAAATGACAACATAAGAGTCGGTTTTTCCTTTGATCGGAAATTTGACATAAATGGAACTGTCGTCGCGGTCCATATATTCGACTTCGGAATCGGCGATCGCGGTTTCACACCGGGGACACCAGTTCACGACGCGTTTGCCTTTTTCGAGAAGCTCTTTTTCATACGCCTTTTGGATGACCCACCACGCCGCTTCAATGTATTCGTCTTTTAAAGTCATGTAAGGGTTGTCCCAGTCCATCCAAACGCCGAGCGCTTTGAATTGATGGGTCATATCGCCTTTTTTTTCAATGGCGAAAGACTTGCACTCCTGAATGAAATTCGCAACGCCGAATGTTTCAATATCCTTTTTATTTCGGAAACCGAGTTTTTCCTCAACTTTCACTTCAATCGGCAGACCGTGCATATCCCAGCCGGGCGTGTCCGCAACGGCGTCTCCGTTCATAGATCTGTATCTTAAAATCGAGTCTTTAATGACTTTGTTCCAGGCTGTTCCCATGTGGATATGTCCCGTTGTATACGGCGGCCCGTCTACGAAGAAGAATTTTTTGCCGTTCCTGCGGCCTTCGCGTGTTTTATGATACGCGTCGGTCTCCTGCCAAAACCGGTTGACCTGTTCTTCAACCTTTTTGGTTTCATATTTTTCCGGTATTTCCTGAAGCATAAACACCTCAACCTCGTTTTAAATGATAAAAATGATAATTATGATAATCCGAAAACTTGGAATATAGATTCCAAACACGATTTCAAACACGATTTTAATGATTGATACTCATTTAATGTACATATAAAGATGTGGAACAAACACTGACCTATCTTAAAAATATTTCGAGGAAAAAAAGTTAAAAAAAGAGTTAAAAGAGTTAAAAAAAGTTTAAAAAAGAGTTAAAAGAGTTAAAAAAAATTAAAAAAAGAGTTAAAAGAGTTAAAAAAAGTTTAAAAAAGAGTTTAAAAAAAGTTAAAAGAGTTAAAAAAAAGTTTAAAAAGGAGTTAAAGGAGTTGAAAAAAAAGAGTTAAGAGAGGTTTTAAAAAAAGTTTAAAGCGCCAATCTTTGCGCTTTAAAGCCGAAAGGATAAAACCGAAAGAATAAAACCAAAAAAATTATTCTGTTCAAAAAAACGCGTTAAAGCACTGATTTCCACTTTATAATATTTTTTTCACTGATGCCTGTTTTCTTTGACAGTTGGGCCGAATCGGCATCGGCCAAATCCCGAAGCGTTAAGACGCCGGAAGCATTTAATTTATCAAGGGAGGCCGTCCCGAGTCCTTTGATATCGGACAATTCCGTTGGATTCGCGGCCTTCGCTTCCCGCTCGGCCCTGGCGGCTGCTTTCTCTTTTTTAATCCGCTTCGCCCACTCCGCGGAAGTTTCGGTGACAATGCCGTTTTTCTCGTCTTCTTCTATTTTCTTCTGCCATTCGTGGTAATTGCACTGCGGGCAGCCGAGTTCCCACGGACGCTTGCCTTCCGTTACCAGTTTGATTTTATACATTTGGTGCTCGTCACACATTTTATCGGTAACGACAACCTGACCCGTTCGCGGAAGCGGCAGAGAAAAGTCACAATCCGGATAACCGCCGCACCCGATGAAACGGGATCCTTTTTTGGATTTTCTGACAATTAAATCAGAGCTGCAGTTCCTGCATTTGCCGACGATTCTGTCCTCAAGGAGACCGGATTGAAGCGAACGGCCGATTTCTTCATGATTCTCTTCAAGCTCGTCAAAAATGTTGCCGAGCATTTCGCGCGATTCTTTGAGTACGTCCACCTCCGAAATAGAGCCGTCTGAAATCCGGTCCATATCCGCTTCCAACTGTTTCGTCATGTCCGGTTTGACAATCGTCGGCGCGTACTGCTCAAGCGTGTCAATCACAGAATAGGCCATGTTCGTTGGCTGAAGCGGGTTGCCGTGAATGTAATAACGAGAAATCAATTTATTGATAATATCCGCGCGTGTCGCCTTTGTTCCGATGCCCATTTCATCCATCAGACGAATGAGACGGCCCTGGCCGTAGCGGCTCGGCGGCTGTGTTTCTTTATCAAATAACTCTTTGTGCGTCACTTTCAGCACATCGCCTTCTTCCACGTGCGGCAGCACGCGGTCTTCGGGTTTGTTATAGGGATAATACCAGCGCCATCCTTCCGCGACCAAACGGGAGCCGTTGCTCTTGAACTTTTCGCCGTTGATGTCGATTTCAATTCTCAGCGTATCCCATTCGGCCTCGCCGGCAAAGGTTGCAAAGAAACGGCGGACAACCAATTCATAGATTTTCCATTCGTCTTCGTTCATGTCCGACGGTTTGGCCGGAGCAACGGGGTGAATCGGCGGATGTGCCGGATCTTCTTTTTTACCTTTTGTCGGGTTTAAACCGGATTTGTCGGCGATTTTCAGCAGTTCTTTGGCGTAAGCGTCAAATTCCGTTCCGCGGAACATTTCAATGAGAGAGCGAAATTCCAAGCTTTCCGGATAAATCGTACTGTCCGTTCTCGGATATGAAAGGTAGCCGGCTTCATAAAGCGTCTGATACATACGCTTGGCACTGTTAACTGAAATGCCGATGGCGTTGGCGGCCACATAAAATTCGGTTGTGTTAAATGGAATGGGAGGCTTTTCTCTGCGCTGTTTTGCTTCAAGCGTTTTGATTTTGGCATCGCCGCCGACAACAACATTTGAAAAAACGCGCTCTGCAAGTTCTTTTTCGTAAATCCTGTTTGTATAGTATTCGGCAATGAATGAATCGTCATTTTTTGTATGAAGCGTGGCTTCAATTTCCCAATATTCAACGGAAACAAAAGCTTCGCGCTCTTTCTCCCGTTCCACGATCAAAGCCAATGTCGGGGATTGGACACGGCCGACCGATAAGAAAAGTTTGCCGAGGCGGCCGGCGCAAAGGGAAATGTAGCGGGTCAGCGACGCGCCCCAAACGAGGTCAATGATTTCGCGGGCGTGGCCGGCGCCTGCCAAATTAAAGTTAACGGTTGTCAAATTCTCAAAAGCGTGTTTGATATCTTTGGGCGTAATGGCGCTGTAAAGCGCGCGGTTGAATTGAACGTCCGGATTGCCGGATTGTACCAAAGAAAGGGCTTCCACGCCGATTAACTCCCCTTCGCGGTCATAGTCGGTCGCAATCGTAACCAAATCGGCAGTTTTGCCGAGGACCTTAAGCGCCGTCACAATTTTTTTGTTTGTTGTAATCGGAATGATCTCGGCGTCAATTAAATCTCGGGCGGAATTCTTTTGCCAATTGTTGTACTGATTCGGAAAGTCGATACCGACAACGTGACCGCTGAGACCCATAACAATTGTATGGTGACCGTTGTAAGTAAATTCATAAGTTTCAACGCCCAATTTCGGGTAGCGGACCTTCTTGACCTTGTTTTCCGAGAGAATGGCGGCGATGCGTTTTGCCGCCGTTTCCTTTTCCGTTATGATAAGATGATTCATTTGAAGCTCCGGTTTTGAATTTGCGGCCGGCTGTAAAACATCCTGCGGCGAAATATCAAACATGGAAATAAATTAATTTGATTTAACTTGGGTGTTTAAATGGAAAACTGTGATTTATATTTTTTTGTAACTATCATGGCGCAAAATGGAAGGATTAACAACAGCGAGAGGATGCTTTGACAAATCAAAACAATCGGCTGAAACCATTCTTAAAAATAAAAGAAAAAAAAGTGGCCGGATACAAAAAAATAAAAGGGAAAATAAAAGAAATTAATAAAAAATTGATGAAATAAAAGGAAATATGAGTCGGATCTTAATCTTCGGATAATAAGGACATCATTTTTGATAACGCCTTTTATCCGTATTATTCGATTTGTCCGGATTTATAAATCCGTAGGTGTCTAAACGATTGAATGGGCATTCAATAATTTGATTTGTTGTTCAGAGCGTCGGAGTTAACCGATATATTTCTTGATAACTTCAACGATGTCGGCGCTTTTGGCCGGTTTTCCGATGACTTCTTTGACACCGGCTTTCAGGATATCATCGCCTTTTGTTGAAGAAAACGCCGTTAACGCAATAACAACGGCTTTAGAATCATATTTCAGTATTTTTTCTGTGGCCTGAATACCATCAATATTTGCCGGCATCATGATATCCATAATAACAATGTCGGGGTTGAATTTTTTATAAAGTTCAACTGCTTTTTCACCGTCTTTGGCTTGTTCAACAAGATAGCCCATATTTTGAATAATTTGAACAAGAAGGTCACGAAGCAAACTTTCGTCATCAACGACCAGTACTTTTTTTTGCATAATAAATCCTCGTAAATTATTAACCAAACTATGTAAATATCAAGACCGGAAAACCCGGGCTGAATATTTCCGGAAACATTTGAATCAATCTGTTTCCAATAAAGTTAAATTATAAATAACCTAAGAATAGGTTATAAAGTATTCGCTAAAAAAGTATTCGCTAAAATAAAACCCTAGCGAATAACGCAATAAATTGTATGAAAAACAAACAATATTTTTGATAAAATATATTTTAGACAAAAAACATAAAATAAAAAGATGTAATCGGTCATCCGGTCATATATCAAAACAAACGAAAGAAAACAGAGAGTGGGGAAAATCCCCCACCAAAACCAGATTTTACTTGGATTTCGCTTGTACTTTCGTTTCTTCCGAACCAAAGTGGACTGATCGGGAATTGAACCCGAGGCCTCTACCATGCCAAGGTAGCGATCTTCCGCTGATCTACCAGCCCGATATTGTTTCATAGACCGTTTTTGACGCGGCGCTCGGAATAACACAAGGAATATTTGATATAAATAATTGTCGATAAGAAGTTTAGGGATTCGGGTTCATGAAAAAAAAAAGAAACGGCATGGCAAAACCTTTAAATATCACATACATATTAAGTGGTTTGTTGTCTTAGGACAATTATAAATCATAATCGATAAACAAATTCTTGAAATTTTTGAGATTTTTCAAGCTGTTTAAGATTTATTTTGAAAACGAACTAAAAACACATTGGGCCCGTAGCTTAGCTTGGTGGAGCGTACGGCTGATAACCGTAAGGTCCTGCGTTCGAATCGCAGCGGGCCCATTTGAAAATCATAATTAATACTCATAAAACAGAGTAAGTAAAATAATTTTAATACTTCCATTAATATATGTTGAAACTGAATCAACAACTTTAAAAATATTGGTGTATTTATCAAATCATTTAAATTATAAAAAATAATAACCGTATATAATATCTTTTGTGATTAATTTTATTGATTTTGGCTTCAAACATGAGAGAGAATGTTATTTTGTGTTTTGAATACCAAATTATATAAAGGATAAAGTATAAGTAGTATAACTATATATACGAACTATTAAAAAGTTAACATACTTTTATAAAGTATACGATATATTCTTTATTAGAAATGTTAATTTTATGGAGAAGGGAATATTCACCGGACTCTATAAATGACATTTAGACAAAGCTTAAAAAATAAAAAATTTCTGAAAAAATAAAAAACGTAAAAACGAACAACCGATAGAGGAAAAAAAATGAGTGAACAATACATAAGTAAAGACTCCGAAATGGTGGAGCTTTTGAGGAAATTGGACATCAGCAGACCTGTCGCAAAAACGCTTGCCTGCCTGTCGGACGGCAGAGAACTGACATCTCATTCTATTGAAATGTCATCCGGTCTCAGACAGCCGGAAGTCAGCATTGCGATGCGCTACCTCAAAAACAACAGCTGGATTGACATCCGCGAAGAAAAAAGAGACAACGGCAAAGGCAGACCTGTTAAATATTACAAATTAACCGTGCCGATGGACAAAATCATTGAGAAAATCGAGGAAGGCATCCTTGAAGAAAGAAAGATGATTTTAAGAAACATTGAAGAGCTGAAGAAGATCTCTTGAGATCTCCTTTGAACTTTTTCCCTTTTTTTTATATTTTAAATCAAATGACAAATATAGTCGTTTTTTAACCAGATTCACGTCACAAATTTTCATTTTAAAGGGTCATGATGAGAGTAGCCGTCATTTGACGCCCAAATCGGCCTACACAGATGAAAAATAAAAAGCGCCGCCGAGATTGTGAAGAATCGGCGCCGTCGAAATGATATCTTGCAATAAAAACCAAAAAAGGCCAAAAAAGGATTGAATCGTTTGGTATTAATTGGTTAAAGACTGGATCGGCGCAGGAATGCGGCCACCGCGTTTGATGAATTCTTCCGAACTGAAATCCGATACTTTCATGACAGGCGCCGCGCCGAGCAGGCCGCCGAATTCGACCGAATCGCCGACTTTTTTACCGACGGCAGGGATAATTCTGACAGCCGTTGTTTTCTTATTAATAACGCCGATTGCCATTTCATCGGCAATGATTGCAGAAATTGTGGCCGCGGACGTATCGCCGGGAACGGCAATCATATCTAAACCGACCGAGCAAACGCAGGTCATCGCTTCCAATTTTTCAAGAGACAGGGCGCCGTCTTCAACCGCGCGAATCATGCCGGCATCTTCGCTGACCGGAATAAAAGCGCCGCTGAGGCCGCCAACCGAGGACGAAGCCATTGCGCCGCCTTTTTTAACAGCATCATTCAAAAGCGCCAAAGCGGCCGTGGTCCCGTGCGTTCCGCAGCGTTCCAACCCCATCGCCTCCAAGATTTCCGCAACGCTGTCACCGACCGCCGGCGTCGGCGCCAAAGAAATGTCAACAACGCCGAACTCGACGCCAAGTCTTTGAGAAACCTCGCGAGCGGCCATTTCACCCATTCTTGTAATCTTAAAGGATGTTTTCTTGATTTCCTCGGAGATTTCCCCGAGAGACGGGTTTTTGAGCCTTCGGAGCGCCGAGTTCACAACGCCCGGACCGCTGACACCGGCATTGATGACGCACTCGGCTTCGCCAAAGCCGTGAAAAGAGCCGGCCATAAACGGATTATCATCCGGCACATTGGCAAAAACAACCAATTTAGCGCAGCCGATACTGTCGGCATCCGCTGTCAGCGCCGCTGTTTTTTTAATAATATTGCCCATCAGGGCAACAGCGTCCATGTTAATGCAGGCTTTCGAACCGGC
>WRDC01000009.1 GCA_009783635.1 Methanimicrococcus sp.
CCCGCGACCCGCATTACATCGTCGGCAACCAAATGCTCGGCGCGTTAACGCTTTACAAAACGGGCATGGAATCCATACCGATGGCTTACCTCGTATGCGAACCCGGCGGAACGGTCGGCTGGGTCGGAGACGCTAAGCTTCTCCCGCGCGCAAAACCCGAGCTGGCGGCGGCCTATGCGCTGACCGGCAAGTATTACGGTATGCGCTACACCTATCTGGAAGCCGGATCCGGCGCTGACTCGCCGCTTCCGCCCGAAATGATCGGAACGGTAAAGCATGTTTTGAAGGACAGCGTTCTTATCGTCGGCGGCGGTATCCGCGATGGTAAAGCCGCGGCCGTTTGCGCCAAAGCCGGCGCGGATATCATTGTGACCGGCACGGCGATTGAGAAGTCGGACAATGTAAAAGCATTGACGGCCGAAATAGTCATGGGCGCAAAAATGGGCAAAAAAGTTTAAATCAAAAAATATTTCCGCTGCTTGCGCAGCTTTCTTTTAATTTATCTCATTTTCAGACAATTGCGCGGCTTGTGTCTGATTCTTATTTCTTTGCGGAGGTTTAAGTGTGCTGAAAGTATCTCATCTTGTTAAAGACTATCAAACGGCTCACGGACAAAAACGTGTTCTTGATGACATTTCTTTTGAAGTTTCCGATTCGGAAATCGTCGGCATTACCGGAAAAAGCGGCGCCGGCAAGACAACGCTTCTGAAAATTCTGCGCGGCGTTGAATCTTTTGACGGCGGCGTGATTGAAGCGGACGGCGAATCTGTCTTTCCCGATTCCGGCAAAGAGGGCGGAAAAACTCTTCGCAAAGCCACCGCAATCCATCTTCAGCGCAATTTCGGCCTTTGGGGCGGCCCGGCAATTGAAAACATCATTCGCCGCTTAAACTTCCATCTCGCGGGCGTTGAATCCTTACCGCTTCCGGAACATCACACTTATCCCGAATTGGAAGCGCAGGCCATGGAAATCATGAAGCTGGTGAATTTGGACAAAAAAGCGTTCCACTCCGCCGACCAACTCAGCGGCGGCGAGAAGCAGCGTCTTGTTTTGGCCCGCCAGATTGCGGCTCGCCCGAAAATTCTTTTATTGGACGAACCGGTCACAATGACCGGCCCCGACACCAAACAGGAAATTTTGGACGTCATTTTAGATCTCAAGAAGAAACTCAATATTCCGATTTTAGTTGTTTCCCATTTGCCCGAAGTGCACGCTTATATTGCCGACCGGGTCATCTTTTTGGAAAACGGCAAGATTTCACGGGAAGGCGATCCGGTTTCCGTTTTGAAACATTTCTTAAAAGACATGGAACCCAAAGAGCCCCTGCCGGATGTTTCCAAACAGCTTCAGCCGTGTCTTATTGTCAAAGACGTTGAAAAGAGATACAGTCTCCTCCGCGTCGGCGAAGTGCTTCTCATCAAGAACCTGAATTTTGAGATTTACGACAAGCAAATCACAACTTTTGTCGGCAGCTCCGGCGCCGGCAAAACGACCGTCATGAAGCTTCTCGAAGGAATGGTTCCGCCGGCATCCGGTCGGATTGAAATTTTATACCGCAAGCATGAACCCGGTTTCAAATCCGCCGAGGACGGCAAATGGTTCGACATCGGCACTTACAATGAAAACCGCATTTATCTCCGAAGTGTTATGAGCATCATGAATCAGGAGTTTTCGATGTCGGTCAATTCGACTGTTCGCGACCAGATCCGTTTCCGTTTGAGCATGAAAACCCGATACGCGGTTGACGCCGCCAAAGAACGCGCCGCTGAGCTGGGCATTCCGCCGCACGTTTTGGATATTATTTACCGCCTGCCGGATATGAGGACGGAAGAAAAAGACGCGGTAATGAGCGAACTCGGACTGCCCGAGGATATTTTTTCTTTACTTTTCCCCGTTGTGCCGTCAACCGATGTTGACAAATACGCAGCGCCCGTTTTCAAAGCTTTAGGCCTGCCGCTTGAAATATTGGATCAAAAACCCGATCAGATCAGTGGCGGCGAACATGTCCGCGCTTTCATTGCTCTCAGCTTGGTCACGTCTCCGGATTATCTGTTTTTGGACGAACCGTTCGGCGATTTGGATCCGGTCACGCTCCGCGATGTGACAAACGCTTTGAAACGCATCAGCGGTGAGTTCGGAACCACGGTGATTATGGTCAGCCATCACATGGACTTTGTCAAAGAAGTTTCCCACCGGGCGATATGGATCGAAAACGGCGCCATTGCGATGGACGGCGACCCGGGAGAAGTCTGTGCCGAGCTGATCAAAAAAAGCAACGCCAAATATTTGGACTTCGATATTGATAAACTGAGGCAGTAAAAATTGAGGCCGCGCCTTCGGTTTCGGTCACAATTTTTAAAGTTCTGTTTTTGGAAGATGCACCTGTTTTGGGATGATGCAGCTGTTTTTGGATGATGCATCTGTTTTTTAAAATGGAAGATAGCGGCCGAAATCGAAACAGAGGTTGAAGGCAAAAGCTGCTACTTTAAAACCTCTATTATTAAGGCCGCTACTTTTTAAAGTCTCTATTATTAAGGCCGCTACTTTTTAAACCGAGTTACTGCGTCTTATGGACAACTTTTAAGATGGAATGATTCACGGCGTTTTTCGGACAGTTGGCAATGCAGCGCTTGCAGCTGGAACCGAGGCACCTCTGGCTGTCGATGATAATGTCATTATCGGGTTCGTTCTTATGAATGGTAATTGCGTTTTCCGGGCATGATTTCTCACATTTGCGGCAGAAAATGCAGCCGTAAGCCGGCGCTTCCAGGAAAACGCCGATCTTCTCAACCATTTTAACGCCTTCTTCGCCGACATCGTCAATATCCCGAACAACGCGGCGCTCTATATTCGGATTCGGATCGTCGTGCGGGAACGGGCGGAGATCAAACATCTGAAGCATTTCGTCATACATTTCCATCGGCATACCCTGTTCCCAGTAGGAAAGTTCGCAGACATAAATGTCTTTGAATGTCTGGGACGTTGCCATCATTAAGTGGTCGGCCTGAATCTTTTGAGCCATTCGGGAAACTTCGTCCAGCTTTTCCGGATGGATCGCGAGCTTTCTGGCCAGTCCGATAGAGGTGTTGCCGAACTGGACGATGTTTTTCGCGTAACTCGGAACCGAGCCGAGGTAGGCCGCTTTCTTTCCGTCGACATACGTTCCGGTTGCGCCGGAAATGTACGCGTATTCCAATTCATCGTAGCCGAGACCCGCGGCTTCCATTAACGTTAATTGGGCGGCGCGGATGGCGCCGATGGCTTTTCCGATTTCAACGACATCTTTTTCGGTAATTTCAATCTCTTTTCCGAGAATAATTTTGCCGTTCGGAAGTTTTGGAATCGTTTTCATCAGACCGCTTTTCAGCATAGCGGACGTGCATGAGATGACGCCCGTTCCGGTGATGCCGACGGCTTTTATATCTCCTTTTTCGATAATTTCACCGGTGACCGGATCGACCAGATCGCCTTTGGCGGACTGCATCATTTCATCCAAAACCGTCAGGCGCCAGTAATCGCCTTCAATGTTGACATCGCTGATTGCGCCGGGCGCGGCCAGCATGCCGCAGGGAATGCCTTGTCCTTCAATGGCCGGGCCGGCGGCGGCGCTGGCGGTAATGATTTTGTCGCCGACTTTGATTGCCATTTCGGCGTTCGTTCCGTAGTCCGTTACCATACACGGTTTTGTTTCACTGATAAAGTCCGTTTCCGTCATCATTGCCAACGCGTCGGCCCCGATTTCGTGTTTGATGGCGGGCGGCACGATAATTTGACAATTGGGCAGGCTGCAGACACCCGCGAATAATTCGTCCGCCGGAAAAATGCGCGCATTGCGCTGCACATTATCAACGCCCAGCTTTTTCTGCTTTGATTCGCCGGCGTAAGCCAAATCGCGAATTTCAATTTTTTGGAAAAGAGAGAGCTGAATCGGATTTCCGCAGACGGAAATATAAGCGATTTCCTTGGGGTCGGCTCGGATAGCGTCCAGCATTTTTTTCACGGTCAGCAGAATCACTTCATTGGCGACATCTTCACCGGTGACGATTGCAAATTCCAGATGGTCAATCACATTTCCGCCGGGAAGCGGATGGCCCATTGTAATAACGGTCCGGATCGTTGCGTTTGTTTTTTGGTCAATTAACTGTGCTCGAAAACCGCTGGTTCCGAGGTCCAATGCAATAACATACATCAAATTCTCTCCCGAATGTCTTATAATAAACGTATTAAACGACGTGATAATGAAACAACGTAAACGATGTGATAATGAAACAACGTAAACGACGTGATAATAAATGACGTGATATAAATTGACGTGATAATTAAACAACGTTAAACGACGTCATAACAAACGATATTGTGTCTTCTGCTTTTGTTTCAGCTTCCGTTTTCATATCGCTGCGTTCTTGAGGTCAATTATGTTTTTCAGCCCTTTTAAAGTTGCCGTTTTTTGAGTTTCCGAATGCTTATGTAAGGATCCGCTACGGTTTATTTGATGTTTTAAATTCAACCGCGTCATTCGTTTGAAATTTTTCGATAGAAGGAGAGGGTATGACTCAAGGTGTTTTAATCCTTACAACGCCTTACCATTTTACAACGGGTTCGTAATTTAACTTTGGCAATATCATTTTCCAGAGTCTCCTGCTATCTAAAAAGGATAAAATATAAGAATCTTTGCGTGTATTAGAACACAAGTTTATCCGTTCGATTGGGTTTGTTATCTTTTAAATTCATTTATTTAATTGATACAATTCTAAAAACGCCGAAATTGACCGTTTAATTTCGGATAAACGCATACGATATTTGACGGTTGAATCGTTAAACGTTCGATGAATAATTAAAAAGCTAATTGGGGAGATCAATATGAGCTACACACCTAAAGAAAGATTATACCGCGCCTTAAAGAAAATGGACGTTGACAGAATGCCTGCCATTTGTTTCACACAGACCGCCACTGTCGGACAGATGGAAGCTTGCGGCGCCTTCTGGCCGCAAGCCAACGAAGAACCCGCATTGATTGCGAAACTGGCGGAGGCCGGTCACACCGTTATCGGTTACGAAGCCGTCCGCGTTCCGTTCGACATTACAGCCGAAGCAGAATTCTTCGGATGCAAACTTAAAGCCGGCACGCGCGAACAGCAGCCTTCCGTCATCGGTCACGTTGCCGCAACGCCCGAAGATGTCGACAGATTGAAAAACTTCTCATTCGGCGGCACCGCGCGCGTTGACAGAATCATTGAATCCATCAAGATTCTGAAAGCAAAATACGGCGACGAAATCCCGATTATCGGTTCCATGATTGGTCCTTTCTCACTTGCGCAGCACCTCAACGGTGACAACTGGTTTATGGGCCTTATGACCGATGACCCGGTCGTTCAGCCCTTGATCGACATGACCACAGACTTCTGTATCCGTTATGCGCAGGAAATGGTCAAAGCCGGCGCTTGCTGCATCGTCATTATCGACCCGACCGCCAGCTATGAGCTTCTCGGTGATGAATTCTATACACAATTCGCAATCCCGTATCATAAAAAGATGGCTCAGGCGCTGAAAGAACTCGACATCCCGACCGTTCTTCACATCTGCGGCGATACAACAAAAGGTATCCACTTAATGGACCAAGCCGGCGTTGACGCAATCAGCGTTGATCAAAAAGTCAATATTCAGAAAGCGACCGAAGCTTCAAAGACCGCCGTGATCGTCGGTAACCTCGACCCAGTCCAATTGATGTGGAAAGGCGCCCCCGATGAGATCAAAGCGGAATGCGCTAAAGTCGTTGAAAGAGGCGCAAAAATTGTGACCCTCGGCTGCGGTACGGTTTCCGCGACTCCGACCGAGAACTTAAAAGCGCTCACTGAGTACGCCAAAGCGTCCAAATACTAATATTTTCAGTGATTCAGTGATTTTTAATATGTTTCAGTGATTCAGTGATTTTTACACTGAATTGAATCAGAGGGGGTTTAACTCCCTCTGATTTTTTTTGTTTTTAAAAAACGCGGCTCAATTTTGTTTCAATATTGTTTCAATATTGTTTCAATAATAACACTTAATTTTGTTTCAAAATACGCTCAATTTTGTTTTCAATTAATACACTTAAAATACACTTAATTTTGTTTTAAAACACTAATTTTGTTTCAAAAAACACTCTCAATTTTTTTCAAAATATGCTCAATTTTGTTTTTCAATTAATACACTTAATTTTGTTTCAAAACACTGATTTTGTTTCAAAACAGTAATTTTGTTTCAAAAAGCACTCTCAATTTTGTTCAAAATACATCAATTTTTTATCAAAACACAACTCAATTTTTTATCAAAACACAACTCAATTTTGTCTTAAAACGTGACTTAATTTTATTTTTTAATAATATTTCTTAATAATATTTTTTCGGAAATAAGACTCTTCTTCAGAAAAGATACGCTGTCTTTTCGGAAAAATTTGTTTTTTTTTGTTCCGTTCGGTCTGTTTTTACAATATTTCCCAATTCCCCGAATAAAAAAAGGATTGGCCCTTATGTTCTCGTTTTTTGTTCATTTCTGTTTGTAATAACATCCTGTTTGTCGTCTCATGGGCAGTACATTTTTCAAAGCTTTGTTATTTTGTAAATGCTTTTTAATTCTACATCGTAATTAAAAAAATCATTTGTAATTGAAAAAATCATTTCAATTTAAATTATATACTATATTCCTTCATATAGAGTGGTGGATTGCGGCCGTAAGCAGCAGTCCTCTGAAAGCAGGCAAAAGGGGGATTTTTTTCTGCTTTCAAAGTTTTGTGTATATATGTTCACGAATGTGAATACATGTACGGTTGTTTACGTACATTTGTACGGAGGTAAAAATATGTCAGATATATTTAAGGAATTAGCAGATGCCGTTATTACTCAAAACATCAACGGCGCCGTTGAGAAAACTAAAGCAGCTCTTGCCTCAGGTGTTCCTGCTCTTGATATCGTTCAGAAAGGTCTTTCTGTAGGCATGAAAGTTATCGGTGACAAATTCGAAGCCGGAGAACTGTTCTTACCGCAGATTATGATGTCTGCAAAAGCCATGAACAACGCAATGGAACTTCTCCGACCGGAACTCTCGAAGGGCGGAGATGCCGCAAACGCAGGATACTGCATTTCGTTCGTTCAGACCGGCGACATTCACGACATCGGCAACAGATTGGTTTCCACAATGCTTGGCGCAAACGGCTTTACCGTAAAAGTTCTCGGCGTTGATGTTGACAACGAAATCGTTATTGAAGAAATCAAGAAGGCAGAAGCTAAACAAGTTCTTCTCGTCGGATCCGCGCTCATGACAACCTCAATGCTCAGTCAAAAAGACTTGATGATCATGATCAACGAGGAAGGCGTCCGCGGAAAAGTAAAATGTATGTTCGGCGGTGCTCCCGTTTCTCAGGCATGGATTAATGAAATCGGTGCGGACGGAACAGCCGAGAACGCAGCAGAAGCTGTCATTGTCGCAAAGAAAATTATGGGTGGCAACTGAGGTGTTTTAAGATGGCATACAAAAAATCAATTGATGAATACGAATTCTACAACCGGTCCAAAACCGGTGAAAAATGCTCTCAGGATGACTGGGACTTAATGCACATCCCGATGAAAGCCATGGAAATCAAGCAAAGATACGGTCTTGACTTCAAGGGCGAATTCATCCCGACGAACGCAGACATGGCCGACAAACTCTTCAAAGCAGGTTTTGACATGCTTCTTGAAGCCGGTGTCTTCGTCACGGATACACAAAGAATCGTGAAATATACGGCAGATGAAATCTGGGATTCTGTCCGCAACCCGATGCCTGAATTCCAACTCGGTACCGGCAGAGATGCCGTCACAGTGAAAAAGAGAACAGTCGGCGACAAGAAAGGCCCCATCATTCAGGGCGGTCCGACCGGTTCCCCGATTTCCGAGGACGTTTTCTATCAGGTTCATATGTCCTACGCGCTTGAGAAAGAAGTCGACACCATCGTTAACGGTGTTATGACCTCTGTCCGCGGTCGCCCGCCGTCGCCGAAGACTCCTTATGAGATCCTCGCCGCAAAAATGGAATCAAAAATCATTAAACAGGCAACAGCTGTCGCGGGTCGCCCGGGCATGGCCGTTTAGGGACCCGAGACGTCACTTTCCGCACAGGGTAACATCAGCGCGGACTGCAGCGGCGGTATGGCTCCTTACGACAGCCACGAAGTTTCTCAGCTGAACGAATTAAAGATTGACCTGGACGCAATCTCCGTTATTGCTCACTACCACGCCAACAGCGACATTATCATGGACGAACAGATGCCGATTTACGGCGGCTATGCCGGCGGTCTTGAAGAGACGGCCATCATCGACGTTGCAACATCCATCAACGCTTACGTCATGTCCGGCGCAAGCTGGCACCTTGACGGTCCGGTCCACATCAGATGGGGCTCCACCAACACCAGAGAAACACTTGCAATTGCAGGCTGGGCATGTGCCGCAATCACCGAAAACACCGACTTCCTGATGGGCAACCAGTACTACCCGTGTGCCGGCCCGTGTACGGAAATGTGTTTCCTTGAACTTGCCGCGCAGGCAATCACCGACTCCGCATCCGGCAGAGAAATCCTCTCAGGCGTCGCATCCGCAAAAGGTGTCGTGACTGACAAAACAACAGGTATGGAAGCCCGTATGATGGGAGAAGTCGCAAGATCCGCAGCAGGTGTCGACATCGCTGAAATCAACAAGATCTTGGACAAACTCGTCAGCAGCTATGAGAAAAACTATGGCAGCGCTCCGGCAGGCAAGACATTCCAAGAATGTTATGATGTTAAGACGGTCACGCCCACAGATGAACACATCAAAGTTTATGAACAGGCCAGAAAGAAACTCGAAGGTTTCGGTCTCGTCTTCAAATAATACCGTTTTGCTTTTTTCTTAAACAGCATCATGGTATTATAAAAATCAACTATAGGTGAAATATCCTGACAAAAAACAGATGAATAAGCAGGTGTCGGGTCAATCCCGGCATCTGAAAAACGAACGCAGTCGGATAACGCCTGCAATTGATAGTTTGTCGGAGCGCTTGAATTGTTTCGATCATGAGCAAAAATTGTGGTTTATTTTTGCTTTTGCCGGCAGCGGCCTTGGGAGAAGTGTGTGTTCAAGATTTCCGGTAAACACATTGGTAGTATAAGTAATAGGAAAAATCGATTAAAAAATCGGGGGTTTGTTGTCGATCACTTGACTTGACAACAGTAGTGTGTGTCAAACGTTTTGATTTTCGGGTTAATTTTCAAAATGTGATTTCAGCCAAAATGTTGCACTTTTATGTCAAACGGGAAGTCGGAAAAAAATTTGAGATTCTTTATGACGGCCATTCGCGCCGCAAGCATTCTTCAGTGATTGCTGATTGGAATCGCAGTCTACGGGTTCATTTTATCCGTATGTTTTTTTCATTCTTGGTTATTGTATGTTGCCGTTTTATTGGTTAAAATCTTTTGTTTATCTTTTGAGTTTACCCTTTTTGAAGTTGATACGCTTTCATATTTAGTTGCAACCCCTCATTTTGAAATGAGGTGCTCTAATGGAATACGGAACAATCATAAATTTGATTATTTATTTTGTGGCATTTGCCATCATCGCATACATGTGTATCGATGCGTACAGAGTTTCGAAGCTTAAAAAAACAGGGGATTGATATCGGATGGATAATCTTGAAAAGAAGCTTCGACCCTACCACGTATGGGCACTCGGTGTCGGTATCGTGTTAGTCGGCGAATATATGGGCTGGAACTTTACCGTCGCAAAAGGCGGAATTATCGGTTCTCTTTTTGCAATGATCGTGGCCGGTTTAATGTATATCATCGTGTCAATCTGCGCCAGTGAACTCGGTTCATCCACCAAATTGGCCGGCGGCCCGTACGACTGGGTCAGGCTTTTCGTGGGTCCCGGCGCGGCTGCGATTGTCGGTCTGGCGGTTTACATGGAATATATCGCTCTTTCGGCAGGCGATTCAATTGTGATCGGCCAACTCGCGAGCGCATATTTCGGCTGGCTCGATGTTAAAGCCGTTGCGATGTTAATTCTCGCAATATTAACGCTTATCAATTACCGCGGCGCGGTGACCGCTCTAACACTCAACTTCTTCCTGACATTTGTTTCGGCAGTAGCGATTGTTGTCTTTTTCTTCTCCACCGTAACGGGTTTTGGCATTGCCAACTTTAGTTTTGACAGCCTGTTCTCAGGCGCGATGCCATACGGTTTGGTAGGAGTATTTGCGGCCATGCAATTCGGCCCGTGGTTCTATTTAGGTATAGAAGGCGCGGCTATGTGTGCCGAAGAATGTAAACATCCGACACGTGCGGTCCCCTTGGGCCAGCAGGCAGGTATGATTACACTTGCTTTGATGGCCGGTATGACTGTCTTCATTTGTGCCGGACTGATGGGCTTTGAAGAACTCGGCGCGTCCGTATACCCGCTTTATGAAGCGGCGGTCAACAGTGGTTCGGGAATTTTGATTATTTTCCTGATGATTGGTACTTTCTTTACCTGTCTGGCCAGTTCCAACGGCTGTATCAACGACTCGTCTCGTTCGTGGCTGGCGTTGGCGCGTGACGGTTTCATTACCGACTGGTTCGCAGACGTTCACCCGAAATACAAGAGCCCGTACAAAGCCGTTATCTTCACGATTCCGGTTTCCGCAGGTTTCGCTTTCAGCGGTTTCTTAGATCAGGTCATTACATTCTCTATTATGTCCGGTCTTATCTGTTACGTCTTGATTCCGTTCGCATTGATACGGTTCAGAAAGATGTATCCGACAACCAACTCGCTGATCCGTCCGTTCTCCGGTCCGCTCCAGCCGTGGATTTCCTATTTGGCAATAGGTATTTCCATATTGATTATGTCCACATTCTTCTGGGCGTACATCTACAACCTGATCTTCGCGCTGATCTTCTACATTGTCGCCTACTTCTACTTCAACTGGCGCTACAAGAAGATTAAGACACAGAGAAAGGAATTCAGCTGGAATGAGAAACTCGGCTGGCCTGACCCCGAAGTTGTTCAGGGCCAAAAGCAGTTTGTAGCTCAAACAGGAGGCGGAAACAATGGTGAATGAAGCGAAATACAAGAAATGGCTGTTTCTGGACACATTGCTCATTATCGGAATGTGGCTTGTCTTCGTCATTTCCGAGACATATGTCATTGCTTACGTTCTGAACGCGGCCATGAAAACCGGTGTTGAAATCCCGATGATTCTTTTGGGTTTCTTCGCGCTGATCATGATTTTGATGTTCATCATCAACGGAATAGCCTGCTGGAATGTGCGTAATTCCATTAAGGAACACATGTATGAATTCACATATTACGACTGAGGTGAAAAATATGGCAGAACAACCTAAACTTTCCGACCAGCAGGGTATGGCGATGAAGATTTTTGACATTATTTTCATCTTCGCTTTGGCTTTCATCTGTGTGGTCACGCCTGTGTTCATGAGCGGCGGTCTTATCGTCGGCGGCGAAGGCATCAGCGATGCCATCGTCTGGAACGCTCCCGGATACTTCGGAACCCTCGTGGTCATTATTATTTTCTTCCTTGTGATTCTTTATCACTCTGTGAAGAATTACGACTACTGAACATATTGAGCAAAAATTGCGGCCTGCGCCTTTTCGGTTCCGGTCGCAACTTTTCATTCCGGCCTGGAGTCAGAACGCTTTTATGGGGTGCTTTCGGCGCCCCATCTTCTATTTTTTAAAAACCGTTTTTTAAAATTCTGTTTCTTAAAATTCTGTTTCTTAAAATTCTGCTTTTTAAAATTCTGTTTCTTAAAATCCGTTTTTTGAAATTCTGCTTTTTAAAACCCGTTTCTTAAAATTCTGTTTCTTAAAATTCTGTTTTTAAATGCGGCGGCAATTTCCTAAAGTAGAGGAAAAGGCGGCGCGGATTCGATAACATCAAAAATCAGAACCGATTCCTTTTCGGCTCCACCACAACTTTTTCATTTTTCAAAATTCGCGATCAAATTTTCCAGCTGGATCCTGTCATTGGACGCGGCGGTCAGCATCTTATCGCATTCGGCAATTTTAATCAAACGGCGGGCGGCTTTGGCTTCGTCCCCCGTCTTTTTCTCGTCCGTCAGAACGGCTTGTTGAAGCCTTTCCAATATTTCGCCGCCGGTCAACCCGTCATCGATCAAAAGCGTATCCAATTTTTCACGGGCCGCCTTGAAGTTTTTGCCGTAAACCGTTTCGTTGAAAAGTTCCGTGACGCCGTCTTCGACTTCCAGCAAAAATTGCATTTGAATCATGCCGGCGGTGAGCGGTGTTCCGATTTCCCGCGCTTCGAGAAGGCTTGTCTGCAGGAGTTCCAGAGCATCGGAAACATTGCCGCGGGTCCGCTGCGCAATTTCAGTAAGAACGTCATCTGATACGGTAAATCCTTCTTTTTGAACGATGTCTTGTAAAAACGGGATCAACTCTTCCGGCGTCACCGGCGAAAAGAAAAGCGTGACACCTCTTGAACGAAGCGGCGGGATGATTTTGGAAATGCTTTTGGATGATAAAATAAAACGGCAGGTTTTGGAATATTTTTCCATAATGCGGCGAAGCGCCTGCTGGGCTTCCATTGTGAGCGCTTCGGCAGCGTCGATGCAGATGATTTTATAGTCCGCGTTCATCGGGGCGATCGCCGCGTATTCGTTTACAATGTCTTTGAAAATGGAAATCACGCTTTTTTGAATTTTTCTCGGGTCATCCGTTCCGAGAATCCGGTAAAAGCGCGGGTCTCTGACGAGATAGTTTTTGCCCTGTTCGAAAAAGTCGGACGCGTTGAAATAAGTGAAATTCAATTCCGCGTCTTTTTCGTAAAGACTGCCGGCAAGCGCGAGAGCCGTCGTCATTTTGCCGGAATTTTCCGGGCCGAACAAAATCAGATGAGGCATGGAACCAAAAGCGGTGAGGCTTTTTAAAGTACCGATGGTCTGACGGTTGCCGAGGATGCCGTCCAAAGTGCCGGGGCGGTATTTCAGTGTCCAAACATCTTTCATATTCGTTCATTCCGTCATTTTAAAAATAATTAAGCGAACGGATATGAATCCGTTCCCTTTTGATTTAAATCTTTTTCATCCGAAAGGTAAGGTAATATGTCTCAAGACAATAACTCCAAGCCGATGGTTCTGAACAAAAGGAACCAATGGATCTGAACAAAATATCTGAGCCGATGGCTATGAAAAAGGAGTTCGGGGCCGTTTCCCATAATTATATAATCCGTCTGCGCATTTAATATAACCCTGTCAAAATAGAGAAAGAGAGAAAGGAAGAAAGGAAGAAAGACCGTGAACAACACTTTGAATCTCGCCCATGAATTGGAGCGGTTAAATCCTGAGCAGCGCCGCGCGGTGGAAGCCATTGACGGCCCCGTTCTCGTGATTGCGGGCCCCGGCACGGGCAAAACACAGCTTCTCAGCCTTCGTATTGTGAATATCCTTCAAAATCGCGACATTTCGCCTGAAAATATCCTTTGTCTGACCTACACAACCGCCGGCGCCGAAGCAATGACTCGCCGTTTGGCCGGTTTTATCGGCCGGGACGCTTACGGGGTACACATCTCCACTTTTCACAGTTTTGCCGAACACCTGCGCAGCCGCTTCCCGGAATATTTCAGGCGCAGCGCCTTGGATCGTCCGATATCCGACCTTCAGGCAAAGCGGCTCATCAATGAACTGCTTCAAGCGCTGCCCGTTACCGACCCTCTTTACAATAAACCGCTCAACAAGACAGCCTCAAACCTGAGCGACGTTTTGGCATTTATCGCAAATTTCCAACGCTCCGGCCTCAGCCCCGAAGAATTCCGCGCCATTATCCGGCAGAACATTGCCTTTTTTGATTACATTGAACAAAAGACCGGCCTGCCCGGCTTGATAAATACCCGCTTACCCGGCGGCAAAGAGGCAAAAACCGCGTTTCTTGACGGGCTTCAAAGACAGGTGGCGGCAATCATGAAAGAGCTTCCCGCTTCTCTCACCGAGCCCGCCGTCAGTGTGCCCGGGATTTATCTGCCCTATGCCGATCTGTTCAAAGACGCGTTCTTAAACACAGAACTGTATGACCCCGAAACGGGCAAAACCGAAGCGTACCAAGATCTTCGCGGCGCCTTCTTCAAAAAGGACCACACGAACAATTATGTCTTCAAAGACTTGGACCGCTGCCATAAACTTCTTTCAGCGGCCGCGCTTTACGAAGCGTACAGAAAACGCCTTGATCAGGCCGGTATGTATGACTATCACGACATGATCCAAGAAGCCATTGACGCTCTTCGGCAGTCGGCGGAACTCAAACACAACTTGCAGGAACGCTACCGCTACTTATTGGTGGATGAATTTCAAGACACAAACGGGACACAAATGCGCCTGCTTGATTTGCTGTGCGACCACAGCCCCGCCCCGAACATTTTGGCGGTCGGCGACGACGACCAAGCCATCATGCGCTTTCAGGGCGCAAGCGTCGAGTACATCAACCAGTTTGAAAAGCGTTACCGAGACGTCACCCGCATTGCCCTTGTCACCAACTACCGCTCCACGCCTTCATTGGTCGGCCTCGGACAGGCGGTTGCCGGCAAAATCGAAAACCGCGCGCCTCTCAGCCTGACTGAAAAAAAGCTCACGGCTTTCAAGAAGGAAAACGCGCCTCAAACCTTCACGGCGCGGAAATACCCCAATCCCGATCTCCAATACCACGAAACGGCCAAATCGATCCGGGAAAAAATCGATGCCGGCTTTATCCGAAACGCTTCCGATTCCGACACGGCGATTGCGGTCATCGCCTACCAAAACAAAAGTCTTCGCTCTCTCCTGCCCTATCTCAATGCCCAAAATATCGATTACAAATACAAAATCACTTCCGCCGTTTCAGAGGCGAAATCCCTTCAAACACTCCTCGCGCTGATGCGTTTCGCCTCTTCCTATGCCGCCGGCCGAACCGCTGACGCTGACGCGTTTCTTCCTCAAATTCTGGCCGCGGAGGAATTCGGATTGGCGCCGTCCGTCTACTTCTCCTTCGCCCTTGAAGCGAAAGAAAAGCGCATCGGTTGGATGGACGCCCTGAAAGACCATCCGTCTTCAGAAATTTGCGGCCTGCATACTTGGCTGTCGGATGTCTCCAAAAAGGCCGTCACCGCTCCGGCGCGGCAAATCATTTTCGAGCTCTCGGAACCTATCCGGCGGTATTATGAGCAACTTGAACAAGACGACCCTCTCAGCGTTATTGAGTTCAACTACGGCTTAAAAGCGCTGCTGGACTTCGCTGAAGCGGAACGGGAATCGGTGCGGGGGTCGGCGCAGGGGTCGGCGCAGGGGTCGGCGCGGGGATCTGCCGAAAGTGGCGGCACGCGGCTTTTACGCCTCGCTGACGTGACCGCTCTTTTAGACCAAACGGAACGTTTCAACACACCCATTAACATTGAGATTCCGGTCGGCCGGCCGAATGCCGTCACGCTCACCACCGCTCACAGTTCCAAGGGTCTGGAGTTTGACCTTGTGTACCTCATTGACGCCGACCAAAACACTTGGCACAGGGCGGGCGAAAGAGGCGAAGCCATGCTCTGCAAAAATATGCTTTTCTCCGGCAGCGGCGATGTCAATGACGTTCGGCGGTCTTTGTTCGTGGCCATCACGCGAGCCCGCTCGCAGTTGGAAGTTTCCTTCGGCAAGTCTGAAATCGTCGGCGAACTGCTTGAGGAGCTGGAGACTGTCCCGATTTTGCCGGAGGCGGCGGTCATTTTAGACCAATCCGAACACTGCTGGAAAGAAAGTTACTACCCAAAAGACGCCGAAACGGAAGCCCTCTTATTCCCCCACCTCTCCACCGTCAGGATGTCCCCTTCTCTTCTCAACAAATTTGTTGAGTACGAGGCAGAAGAGTCGAAAAAGACGGATTTTGTCTTGTTCCGTCTCCTGAAATTGCCGATGCTTCCCAAAATCAGCAATGAGTTTGGTGTAAAGGTACACGCTTTTATGGAAGACTATGTGAATCGGGTCATCAAAGCCAAAGATACAAAAGTTGAACGCCTGCTGGAAGATTACAGGCGCGAAATCAGCTTTCTTGATTTTGACTCTCTTGAAAAAGAACCCTATGTCCAGCGCTTTGACTTGATTGCCGAAAAATTCCTGCCCGATTTTAAGGTGCCGTTTGAGATGACGGTAAAAACAGAATTATGGCTCAACGCCAAGGTGGACGGGATACCGTTAACGGGCAAATGCGACTTGCTGGCTTTTGACGACGAGGCAAAGACCATACGCATTTATGACTACAAGACCGGAACGCCGCCGCAAAGCAAAACCCCCTCTTCGGATTATCTCAGGCAGCTTCAATTCTATAAACTTCTGATTAAACATTCGCCTGAGTTTGACGGCCGGAATGTTTTGGGCGGCGCCGACATTTTTGTCGTGCCGACGCGGGAATCCGGTTATGAAAAAATTGACGACCCCGTTTTCGTGGAGGTGCCTGACACGGATTTGGAGCATTTGCGCTTATTGATTCAAGCGGTTTGGGGCCGCATCCAAAACGGCCTGTTCGATACTTCCGGCTTTGAGGCCTCGTCTCAGATGGAAGCCGTGAGGGTAGCCTCTGTTTATAAAACCGGCGAGAAAAAGGGAGAGCCGAAGCCCCCCGGTAAAGCCGAAATACAGGAAGCTTTTGAGCAGTGGCTGATTGATGAGCATCTCAAAAATATTCAATAATTTTTCATGGCAGTTTTTTAAAAAAGAGGAAACCCCTGATGGAAAGCCGGGAGTCATTGAAGGTTCCCGATAGAAAAATCAGGAGTCATTGAAGATTCCCGATAGAAAAATCAGGAGCCTTTGACGGCTCCCGATGGAGAAATCCGGGGTTTTATTTGTTTTTGAATCTTTATTTGTTTCTGAGTTTCCGATAACGGAATCATTCCGGCAGTTTTTCGTCTTTCATTCCGCTTTTTATCAAGATGTACCTCAAGATTGAGGAATAAGCCGGACGGGCAATCAATACGCCGATGAAGACGCCCATGATGGTTGTGATCGCAAAACCCTTGAGCGCGGCAAATCCGAGGAAGACCAGCGGGGCCATGGCGATGATGGTAGTTGCGGCCGCGCCGAAAATGATCATAAAGGCTTTTCCGATACGCGCCAAATACACTTTATCCGACGGCGTCTTGCCTTCATGGATCGTTTCTTCGGTGATGATAAGCAAATGGTCGATACCCGTACCGATCACGGCAATAATACCGGCAATGGCCGCTAAATCCAAGTCCTGCATGATCAGCACTGAAAAGCCGACCAGTATGATCACTTCACTAAACGACGTGGCGACCATCGGAAGAACGATTTTCGGCTGTCTGTAGCGGTTGTACACAAGCAGGGCAACAGCGAGCATCGCAAAGATTCCGGTGATGATCGCCCCTTTCAGGAATCCTTGGCCAAGGGTCGCGTCAACCTGACCGGAACTGACAATTTCAACATTGACAGGCAGCGCGCCGGAACGCAGGTGGATCTGCAGTTCTCTGGCTTCTTCCCGGGAACTCGTGCCCGCCTGCCATGAGTAAATCGGCATTGAATTCAGCTGCGACGCCGCGCTCGGACTGAGCGGGGCCCCGTACACCACTTCATCATCCAAAAGCATCAAAAGATGATGAGCGTTCGGATTCATTGTCGCGCCTGTACTGATGGCCATCTGCTGCAAAGAGCGGGCGCCTTCTTCACTTAAAGTGAAAGGCACGCTGTGAGCCCCTGTTGACGGGTCCTGACCAACGACGCCGACGCTTTCAATCGCGTCGCCGTAAAGGACGTGGACGGTGTCAGCGCCGGTGGTTTGGATCCGGATCTCAAACCGTCCGGGGGTTTCAACCAACCCTCTCGCCTCCGATAAATTAACACCCGCGAAGTCGATCATGATGTATTCGTTGCCAATCGCCCGTATCGGCAGATCTTTCACGCCAAGGCCGTTGCCGAGTTTACTGTTTAAGACATCAATTGTCGTCTGCATTGTCTGCGCGGTCGTTCCGTCGCGGTACAGTGATGCTCCCGATGAATCTTTTAAAATGCTGCCGTTAACGGCCCGCATATGCCTTCCGAGTTCTTCTTCCGTTGTCGCGGTGCGGATTTCATATTCCGTTCCGTTCCGAACGAAGTGCGGCACAATTTCTTTTCCGTAAACATGAGTCAAATATGATGTTATGAAACCGATTTTTGTTGAAGAGACATTGACTTCCGAAACATTTCCGGTTCTTCTGACGTGAACATCGTTTGTGCCGAACAGATACTCCAGCCGCGTTTGATTCACGGGATCGGCTGTTCGGAATGTGACATAAGATGAACCGTTATCGTAAACCATAGAGCTGACGATTTCAATGCCGCTCGGGAATTCCGAATTTCCCATCAACAAGACAATATCACGCGGCTGCGCGTCCACTTGCGCCACGGCGCCGTTCAATTTCAAATAAATGGTTGACCCGCCCCGGATGTCAAGGCCGTAGTGAATGTTCAAAATTCCGTCGTCTTCCGCGAAGTATCCGATCGGGCTTACAATCGCGACAACGGAAATGAGAAGAGCGGCCGCCAGCAGGATCACTTTGTAATCCTTGTAAAGAGGCTTATCTTTCTTTTCTTCAATCATGCGCGCCGACCCCCTTTCTTAGATCTTGATTTTGAACGCGTCAGATACATTCGTAAAATACCCGCGTTCAGGAACCAAGTGTTTAATATGTCCATCAGCAGGCCGATGAGAACGATCAGCGAAATTTGGGAGAGCAGCGGAATCGGCGGAATGCCCGGAACAATATAATGCAAGAATGTCGAGACGACATACATCACAAAAAACGCGGCGACCGTTGTCGTTGTCATCAGCAGTCCCGTTCGCATGGCGCCCGAGATTTTATCTTCGAGATTGCCGCTGCGTTTGAGGACTTTGTTCGTCAGCAAAATGTTGCTGTCAACCGAAAGAGCGATGAGCATTAAAAGCGCGGCGACCGTTCCAAGCGTCAATTCTATGCGGAATATGTTCATAAAGGCAACCGCAATGAGAATGTCAGAAGCCGCCGATAATATGACGGCCAAAGACGACACTACTTTTCGGAAGAACAGGAAAATAACGGCGGCCATTCCGATAAATGAAAGAATCAGGGCGTAAAATGCTTGTTTTTGAAGCTGCTGGCTGTAAATGGGGGAGACTTGCTTTTGGTCAATGTCGCTGAAAGCCGAATTATTCCAAATTAAACCTTCAAGCGCGGTCAATTCTTCACTGCTCATTTGACTGAATTGAAGAATGGCGCGGTTTCCCGATATGCGTATATCGTTAAGCGGATAGTCCGAAAACATATCTTGGTACTGTTTCTCCGTCAGGGTGGAGGTGACTGTAAATTGCGTTCCGCCAACAAAGTCCATGCCTAAAGTGACCGGACTTCCGGTTTGTATTGTCATGGCTGCGATAATGATGAGTGCAACGGCCAAAATCGCCAGCGGGATTGCAATTAATTTTTTATTATCTGTCTTTTGGACAAAAGGTTGGATGTAATAATAGAGTTCAAATTTCATAGTCAATCCCATTTTATTTATTTTTCTTTTATCGGGCAAAGATGTTTGAAAATTATTTGACTGAAATTATTGGTTGAAGTTTGACAGAAGTTTGACAGAAGATGCTTTAACGTCTTTATAAATTATACAGACATTTCTCCAATAAATTACAGACATTTCTTCAATAAATTACAGATATTTCTCCGATGAATTGCAGAATTTCTCCAATGAAAGAATGTAAAGGTTACTTTTCAAGTAATTTATATATCTTTGTCTCCCTTTGTTCTTTCTATGTCTGAAGAGAGACTTTCGGTGGATGAATATTTTGTTGAGATCGCGACAACCGTTGCCAAGCGTTCGACTTGCCTTCGGAATAAGGTCGGAGCCGTGATTGTTCGCGACAACCGGATTTTGACGACCGGCTATAACGGCGCGCCGCGCGGGCTTGTTCACTGTTTAGACATCGGATGCATTCGCAACATTCAAAACATTCCGTCGGGAACGATGCATGAGAAATGCCGCGCCGTCCACGCCGAACAAAACGCTATTATACAAGCCGCTGTCCACGGCGTCCAAACATCGGGCGCGACACTTTACTGTACGCATCAGCCCTGCATTCTCTGCACAAAAATGATTATCAACGCGGGCATAAAGCGTGTCATTTATGTAAACGCGTATCCTGACCCTGATTCTATGTCCTTCTTTAATGAAGCCGGCGTTATGACAGAGAAATATCAACCCCGATAAACGCGCGGCTGACGCGAACCGGCAAGAACAAAATTTTTAACTCTTCTTCAACTCTTCTTCGTGAAATACTTATGCGCCCGCTCCATCGCGTCAGCGCCCAATTCAATGGCCGCCGCGATGTCTTCCAAATCAACGACTTCGACCGGCGAATGAATGTAGCGGGTGGCGATTTGAATGGTTCCGGACGGGATGCCGTCCTTTGTTAAATGAATCGCGGAAGCGTCTGTCGTTCCGCCTTCGCCGACGCTGAGCTGAACCTCGGTCTTTGTTTTATCGGCCGAGTCGCGAAGCCATTTCACAACCTGCGGGTGAGAAATAATACCGCGGCCGGAGGCGTCGGCAATCGTCAAAACCGGCCCTTTGCCGATTTCAAGCGGGGACTCCTGCTTGGTCATTCCCGGATGGTCGCCCGGAACCGTTGTGTCCAGCGCAATCGCGGCATCGGCGCCGACTGCGTAAGCCGCCGTTTTGGCACCTTTCAGCCCGACTTCTTCCTGCACAGTCCCGACGGCGCAGACTGTCGCTTTGACGTCTTTGCCTTTCAGGCGGCGCATCATTTCAACCATTATGACAACGCCGACGCGGTTGTCGAAAGATTTGGACGTGACGCGGCTGCGAATCAGTTTTTTGAATTCGCGGTCCATGGATATGTATGTGCCCGGCTCAATGCCCAGCGCTTTCACTTCATCCGCATTCTTAGCGCCGACATCAATAAACATATCTTTATGCTGCGGCGGGCGTTTGGCGTCTTCCGCCGACATCACGTGCGGCGGCTTGGAGCCGATAACGCCGACAACGTCACCGTTGCGACCATGAACGATAACACGCTGGTTCAAAAGTGTGGGGTCGTTCCAGCCGCCGATTTTGGCAAACCGGATGAAACCGTTTTCATCGATATATTTGACCATGAGGCCGATTTCATCCATATGCGCAGCGAGCATAATTGTCGGACCGCTTGGGGAACTGCCTTTTCGAACGGCAATGAGGCTGCCGAGGGCATCGAATTTAATGTCATCCGCGCAGTCTTTCAAATCTTCTTTTAAAAGGCGGCAAATTTCATCCTCATTGCCGGAAACGCCGTGAGCGTTGGTATACTTTTCAAGAAGCTTTGAAATTCGGTCAAGTGTTTGCTGATCTGCAGTCATTTTGGGTCATTTTCCGTTTGAAGTGAAAGTCATTTATGAATAAGTTTTAGGATTTGGTTAAAGTCATATTACAAGATTTCTCGATACAAAATTTCTCAAGGTACCAACTGAAGTCGAATGAAAAGTGTTACTTAAAAGTATTTATCAAAATATAAATGTTAGTTTATCAATAAAGCATGGAAAGAAACAATCTTCGTGTGATGAGCGGGTCTTCATAATGACTTATTCCTTTTCAAAAATTACAATTGCATTTTTTAGATTTGTAACGTGTCTACCATTTAACGACTCTACTTTTGATCCCTTCTTAGATTTGCATTACTCATATAAAAATATATAATTCGTTTGAAAATTCTTTTATTCAATATAACTATATATACACATATATACATCTCCTCTTTTTGAATGTTCATATATAATATATAAGTTAATTTTATGTATCCACACGATTGTCCATTGAAGTAGATATAATTTTTTTATGAATTTAAAAAAAGTTATATCACCACTTGATGCAAAAAATCTGCATCAAGCGAATGATATGATGAATTTACTTGGGTAAGCAAAATTCGTTCATATCACTGATTCTGCATATAAAAATCTTATGGAGAAATCTTAATGAACATGAAAAAATCAAAAATCGCATCTATTGCAATGATTGGAATGCTTATATTCCTTTTTTTAATTCCAATAGCATCTGCCAATGAATTTCCCCCCATTATGTTTTCTAATGGAGTTCAGAACTTGACCATAAACATGAGCTATGACCCGAATAGTAGTTTCAATAGCTCTGAAAAAGTGGAAATTCATGCAGCTGCAAAAACATGGGAAGCACAAGGAAATAACACGACCGTTCTAAGGAAACCAAAATTTTATAACAGTAGTACTTACAATACAACAAATGGCGTTTCTTTTAAGAAAGGATCTTTAGAGTCAAACTATATAGCTATATGTTCCATCACTGCTTTCAACAATCAAGCGATCAATTACTCTCAGATCACATTTTCTACTAATTATAATTGGACTACAAACCAAAGCCAAGCTGGATGGAAGAAGAATTTATTGGGTCAAAATTTGTATTATGTCTGTGATCTTCAATCAATTGCATTACATGAACTAGGTCACAGTTTGGGAATAGGTCATAATTCATCAAATAATTCAAGCGATCCTGCAGTTATGAGTAGTCTAGCACAAGTGAATGGCAAACGAAATTTAACAGCTTGGGATGTGTATTGGTTCCAAATGATATATTATCATAATGGTTCCGGTAAGTCCTCAGGTAATCCAATCGGAAATGATTATTTGCATTTAAGAAACATGCTATATGAGGAACAAAACGACTATGAAATAAAATCAACAATATTCATTACTTATCCTCCTATGGATGATAATCAAATGGTGGACTTTTCTGATTTAATTATTAGAGGATATGTTAAAGGAATCTCTTCTTCTTGGTGGAATACTTCAGATGGGGAAAGACCAACAACGGAGGAAATGTCTTCGTATTATCTTTTCCATGATGTTGTAATTACAGTAGACGAAGTTTACAAAGGAGAAATAAACAAAAGGGAGATCACCGTTCGCCAAATGGGTGGGTCGCTTGATGATGTTCACCAAACTACTTCAGACCAGCAATATTATGAAGGAGAAGAAGTCATTTTGTATTTGGTTGAAGGAACATCAAACGATACGGCAAAGCCAAAACATTATTATCAAATCAATGAAAGAGCACAACTTTTTGTTGTTGATGACAATTTGGCTATAAATGGTATTGGA
>WRDC01000010.1 GCA_009783635.1 Methanimicrococcus sp.
GGAAGAGTGTTGAACATGGAACAAAAAACTTATAAATCCTTCCCCGAATTTGAAAAAGATGCCTTTCCTAACAGGTATAAAAAGAAACTTGAAACAATAAAAACCGAAAGGTAGGATGTTTTTTCCTCTATTTTTCTAAGAGACGAAGAGAGGCTATAATTTTAAACATTCAACCTGTTCTTATTTTTTTTTAGATACGAGCCTAAAAGCATTTCTTATTTATGGCGTCTGAGCCGATATTATCTAAAATAAACAAAGCGGAGGTATTCAGCGGCTGAGACGGCTGATGAAATACAAACGTTTTTGCATAAATATGCTTTTTTTGAAATTAAAAATGTTAAATGCAACAATACTGCAATTTCAATGTCTGAAATGCAAAGAAGTCAAAATCGGATGTCATGGCGGTATAAAAAATAACCGTTTTTCGCGCCGATTATTAAGGAGAAAAAATGACGGCTGAAAAAAAAGAAAAAGCGTTGGAAGCGTTTTTTGAAAACCAAAAGAAGGTCATTATCGCCTTTTCCGGCGGTGCGGACAGTTCACTTCTCGCGTCCGCGGCGATGTCAGCCACAATGTCAGCCGCCTGCATCGTTTCTCTTGCCGTCACCGTCAAAACGGAACTCGTTTCCAACCGGGAAATTGAAAATGCGCGCGCCGCCGCCGAAGAAATCGGCATTCGTCATGTCATCATTGAAAAAGAGATGCTGAAAAATCCGGACATCGAAAACAACCGTCAAAACCGCTGTTACGCCTGCAAAAAAGAACTGCTGATATCCCTTTTAGAATACGCCGCTGAGAATGGTTTTGAAACCGTCGTTGAAGGAACAAACGAATCCGACAGACTGCTGAACGAAACGGGAAAAATCCCGCGTCCAGGATTGGCATTCATTTCGGAACAAAAAGAAAGGCAAAGCAAAAAAGAAACCGGCGGGCCGGTTTTAATGACGCCGCTTACGGACTTGAAAATCACAAAAGAAGATGTCAGAGAACTTCTGAAGCGCAGAAATTTATCCGCCGCCGGCAAACCTTCCGGTTCCTGTCTGGCGACACGCCTCCCTTACAATTCAAAACTGACGCCGAGTCTTTTGAAAACGATTGGCACAGCCGAGGAAATACTGGCGGAAACAGGCGCAAAACAAATTCGGGTCAGGTGCCATACGGATGCGGCCGGCCGGAATATGGCCCGCATAGAAGTCGGAAGCGATGAGGGAGGAATTTTCTTTGACGGGAAAAATAAAGAGAAAGCGGATAAGCTCATTTCATTTTTGAAACAAAACGGTTTTGCTTACGTTACCGTTGATTTGGAAGGTTTCAGAAGCGGCAGCATGGACATTTAATCATTTGAAAAAGACGGGAGGCGGAAAAATTGATTGAATCGGATAAAAACAATGAACCGGATAAAACCAATGAATCGGATAAAAGCAATGAATCGGATAAAAACAAAAATGACGTCATTCTCCGTTTCGCCGAAAAAACGGATGCTTTGGCCATTGATATCATTCTGTCAACCTATTTTTTAGACCGCGATGACATTCCTTACGAACACTTCCGCGTTGCGGAAAAAAACGGCAAAATAATCGGCTGCGCCGCGTTTGAAAAATCGGAAACGCCCGCGGAAAAAGAAACTTTTTTTGAAATCCATACCATCGCCGTTCTGCCGCCGTACAAAGGAAAAGGATACGGGAAGAGACTTTTGGCTCAATTGATCTCAGACATTCAATCGCTGCCGGAAGCGAAAGGCATTAATAAAATTTATACGCGGACAACGGCGCCGGACTTCTTCATCCGCGAAGGATTCGAAAAAGCGGATATAGACCGGAAACAGCGTTGGAGCGAGTGCGTCCGCTGCGATAAAATAGATATATGTTCGCAGACAATTCTTGTCAAAAAGATTTAAAAATCGTGAGATTCAAAAAATGAAACAAAAAATCGGTTTTGTCGGACTCGGGTTGATTGGCGGCTCCATTGCAAAAGCCATCCGGCAGCATGATCCCGAATGTGAAATTGTCGCGTTTGCCAAAAGCCGGGAAACTCTGGAATTGGCGGCGCAGGAATCGGTGATTGATGTCTCCTGCTCATCTGTAGATGATAATTTCCGTTCGTGCGATTACATTTTTCTGTGTATGCCGGTCTCCGCCAATAACGAGTCTCTCAGCCGGTTGAAAAAATACATGCATGACGGCTGTATTTTGACAGATGTCGGCAGCGTCAAAACGCCGATCCATGACGAAATCATTGCCTTGGGAATGGAAGAAAACTTTATCGGCGGGCACCCGATGGCCGGTTCCGAAAAATCGGGTTTTTCCAATTCAAAGGCCACACTGCTTGAAAACGCATATTATATTTTGACGCCGTCGGCAAAAATTTCGGCGGAAAAAGTCGAAAAAATGTCGTCTTTCATTGATTCGCTGAAAGCGATACCGATCATTTTGGATTACGAACAGCATGACCGCGTGACCGGCGTCATCAGCCATCTGCCGCATCTTTTGGCGGCGGGTTTGGTCAATTTTGTCAAAGAAAACGATTCCGAAGATGAATTAATGAAACGGTTAGCTGCTGGCGGTTTTAAAGATATCACGCGCATCGCCTCATCCATGCCTGTCATGTGGCAGCAGATTTGTTTGGAAAACGGCAAAAACATTACCGCCGTTTTGGAAAGCTATATTTCGCTTTTGGAACAGATGAAAAATGACGTTGAAAACAAAGACGCGTCAGCCCTTTATGATATGTTTTCATCGTCAAAAGATTACCGAAACTCCATTCCGGATGTTTCCGCGGGACCGATCAAAAAAGCCTTTGCTCTTTACTGCGATATTGTTGACGAGGCGGGCGGTATCGCAACCATTGCAACCGTTTTGGCGGGCAGCGGCATCAATATTAAAAACATCGGGATTATCCACAACCGGGAATTTGAGGAAGGCGTATTGAGAATTGAATTTTATGAAGAAGAGGCCTCCCGTCACGCCGCCGCTTTGCTCCAAAAACACCGCTACACCGTTTACGAGCGCTGAGAAGAGGGATGGAAATGCTGACAATGGGCATTGTCAATATGTATGACAAAATCAAAATTGTGGACGCGCATTATCGCGCCATTGCGCGCGCGGCTCCGATTTGTTACGCTTTCGGCTTTTCGTTGGCTCTTTTTGACTTTCCTTTTAAGATGGATAAAGACGAACTCGTTGAATTCGTCAAAGATCAAACCACAATCGGTGAATCCGGAAAATATCTGAAATTGCTCAACGATGAACATCATTTGTATGTTTCAGACCTGCCACCGAAAGGTTTTCCGGCGCATTTCGGGTCCATCGTCACAACAACGTCAAAACCGTACCCTCAAAAAGCATTGAGGCCGATCGATGTCGCCGACGGCAATATGCGTAAAAAATCATATATGTTTTTGGTCGGCCTCGGCCGAAAAGGACTCCCGAAAGACTTGTTTGAAAGAGCGGAATATCATTTGGACATTACATCCAAAGGCATTTCTCTTGAAACATGCACGGCAATCGGCGCCATCCCGACACAAATCAATGCCCTGACTTTTGCTTTGGAACAAAAACAGAAAAACAAATGAAATGCGGATGCGCAAGAGCAGGGTGAAGAATTGCTGCCGCCTTTTTTTATTCAAACTTCGGATAATTGATAACCCTTAAAAATCAAGAGCTCTTTTAATCCGTCATGCTCAGAAATTCTTACATTCATATGACCGGAATCGGCAAAACGGTTGAAAAAAACATTTGGAACGCCGGCGTCAATTCGTGGGACGAAGCGATTGAAAATATGGCGGCGCTTCCGATAACAGCCGTAAAAAAGAAAGCGGTTGAAAAAGGAATTGAAGAATCAAAAGTTCATTTAAAAGAAGGCGATTCCGGCTATTTCGCAAAAACGCTGCCGTCCGCCGAACATTGGCGCGCTTATCCCGAATTTTGTGATGACGTCGCTTTCGTTGATATTGAAACGACGGGACTCGCCCCCGGAAACGATACAATTACCGTTGTCGGGATTTATGACCGGAAAGAAGCGCGGACATATGTTCGGGGCATTGACTTGGATGAGATTGTTGATGAATTTGCCAAATACAAAATGCTGATCACCTTCAACGGCGCCCGCTTCGATTTGCCGTTTATTAAATATGAATATCCCGAAATCGAATTCGACCAGCTTCATATCGATCTGATGTATCCGCTCAAACGCATCGGCTACGGCGGCGGCCTGAAAATGATTGAGCGGGAAATGGGAATTGTCAGAGGCGACAATGTCAGAGACATTGACGGCTGGGAAGCTGTCCGATTATGGCGGCGGTACAGGCGCGGTGATGAAGCGGCTTTGGATACCCTTTTGGAATACAACCGCGCGGATATCGTCAATTTGGAAACCATCATCGAAAAAGTGTATCCCGATTTGGTCACCAATTGTAAATGTAAAGAATTGTAAATGCAAAGAATTGTAAACGCAAAGAATTGTAAAGCAAAGAATTGTAAAGCAAAGAATTGTAATGGCAAAGAGTAAATGAAATCAAGGGTTTAAATATTTACGAAATGATTAAATCGGACTCAAACATTAAAACAAATAAAAAAAGGTGAGATAATGTTATTAGTTAACACAGAGACCATTGCAGGAAAAGAAATCGAATCAATCGGGCTTGTCAAAGGAACGATGGTTCAATCGAAAAATATCGGCCGCGACATTACCCAAGCTCTTAAAAGCCTTGTCGGCGGCGAGCTGACGGCTTACACCGAGATGATGAACGAATCCAGAGACATCGCGACCCAAAGAATGGTCGAAGAAGCGGAAAAACTCGGCGCCGACGCGATTGTGAATGTCCGGTATGCCTCCTCATCAATTATGAAAGCGTCATCGGAAATTTTGGCTTACGGGACGGCCGTGAAGTTTAAATAAAGTCTGAAAATGAAGTCCGGAAACACAGTCTGAAAATGAAGTCTGAAAACGCAGTCTGAAAACGCAGTCTGAAAATGAAGTCTGAAAATGAAGTCTGAAAATGAAGTCTGAAAGTGAAGTCTGAGAATGAAGTCTGAAAGTGAAATATGAAAGTGAAATACGGCATCCCCTTCAAAATTTGCGTATTATTCAAAGTTGTTGAGAGATTATAAATGATTAAAATCATCAGAGATTTTTTGAACGGCGTCGCCTTCGGAATAACTGAAACCGTTCCGGGCGTAAGCGGAGGGACGATTGCCATCGTCTTCGGGTTTTACGCTGAACTGATTGAAACGGTCAACCACTTTACCGAAGATTATCGGAAATATCTGAAATTTGTCATCCCTTTTATCATCGGCGCTGCCGCCGGGCTGATTACGTTCAGTTCCATCATAAATTATCTGTTGACGAATTTTTCATTTCCGACAATGGCGTTTTTTATCGGTTTGGTCGTCGGTATCATTCCGCATATTTACTCCAAAGTGAAGGAACCCGGCCGTTGGTTTACGGCGAAAGAAACGGCTTTGATCGCGCTTCCTATGCTGGTGTTAGTGATTGTTTCTCATTTAAAACCGGCGACTGTGACTGATCCGGCGGCCGTCATAAGCGGGATTACCCTCGCTTACATGATCTTTCTTTTTTTCTCCGGAATGATCGCGGCCGCGGCGTTGGTGATGCCCGGGGTCAGCGGCTCCTTTATGTTGTTATTGATCGGCGTTTATCACATAGCCACTTATTCTGTTTCGTCTATCAGACATTTATTACTCGATATGACGAACATTGCGTTAATGACGGGCATTGCCAAAGTATTGGTGCCCCTGGGCTTGGGTATAATTGTCGGCGGCCTTTTAATGACAAGATTGATTGAAAAACTTTTACAAAATCATTACAAAACCACGTATTCCATTATATTGGGACTTCTCATAGGTTCCGTTTACGCGCTGTTCAGAGACCCTATCGTTTATCAAAGCGGTTTGACGGCGTTAATCATTGTCGCCGGCATCGTTACATTTTTACTCGGCAGCGTGATTTCATTCAATTTAGGAAAAACGAAGCTATAACGGTTCAAGCGCAAGGTGTGATTTGAACATTAAATTGCATTAAATTTGACATCAAATTTGAGCATAAATTTGAACGTTAAATTTGAACATTAAATTTACATTAAATTTAAACATCAATCCTTTTGTTCTCCTCATACCCGAAAAATAAAGGCAGGCCTCATCCGATTGTTTGATTTTTTAAAAAAAGGTTTTTGAATGTTCAGATTTTCAGATTCTGAACATTCAATTAAAGCCCCGTGCGTGATTTGAACACGCGGCCTGCTGATTACAAGTCAGCCGCTATACCCCTAAGCCAACGAGGCGCTTTGAAGTATGCTCAAATACAATTCATAATTAATAAATTTTATGGCAAAATATGGTAAAATGCCGGAATGATGCTTTTTTAAATAATGAAAATCAATAAAATCATACAACAATTGTACAACAATTCAATCATACAATTTTATCGGGTGATCCAAAATGTGGCAGAATATTTCGGCAATCGGCAAAAAGGTTGTCACCTCCGGCTTAGTGGAAGCAAATTTCGGAAATATCAGCGTCCGCTCGGCGTCGGGCAATTCTTTCGTGATTACAAAAACAAAGACGGCGCTGGACGACATTCAAAGAGACAGTGTCATCGAGGTGCCGGTCTTTGATTCGCCGGAAGACACAATGATTCCGGAAAATGTGCTTTTGGCCGTTGAAAAAACGGCGTCTTCCGAAACACGCGTTCATCGCCTGATTTATCAGAAAACGAAAGCAAAGGCGATCCTGCATGCTCACTGCCCTTATTCCGTTGTCCTGTCAATTCTGGAATTCGAATAGGGAAACCCGGCCATTATTCCGATAGACAGCGAAGGGAAACTATTTTTGAAAAGTATCCCGATCGTGGAAGGCGGCATCGGAAGTGAGGAACTGGCGGAAAACGCGGCCAAAGCTTTCGAAGACGAAAATGTCAAAGGAATCGTTGTTCTCGGACATGGAACAATTGCCGCCGGCGAAACACTGGAAGAAGCTTATTATATAACGGCGCAGCTGGAACACGCGGCAAAAATCAAATATATGTATGCGATGGCTAAGAATTTATTCTAACGATTCGGTGAGAAACCGAAATTTTTTCGTCAGCCGCCAACCGATTATTATTTAATCGAATTGTTATTTATAGGTAAACGAACAAGTATAGACAACCGAAAAAATCAAAAAATGAGGACAATATATCCAATGGCAGCCAATTCGCTCAGACCGTATGTTACAGAAATTTTTGTGGATCCGATTGCAAAAATATTCATAAAAATCGGAATTTCACCCAATACGCTCTCAATCATCTCATGTTTATTTTCAATTTTTGCGGGCGTTTTCTATTATTTGGCCGGAGACAATTATTTCCAAATGGATGCGCCGTACTATTTCCTGCTGGTCGCCGCTGTCTGTGTTCTCATCAACTCGGGATTGGACGCGCTGGACGGCGCCGTTGCCCGTTTAAGAGGCATTGCCGGCAAAAAGGGAGACTTTTTGGACCACGTCATTGACCGCTATGCCGATATCTTTATTATTTCCGGAATTATTTTCGGCGGCTTCTGCCCGTGGTGGATCGGAATCATCGCGCTGGCCGGCGTACTTTTGACAAGCTACCTCGGAACGCAGGCGCAGGCTATGGATATTGGACGGTATTACGGCGGCATTATGGGACGCGCCGACCGTTTAATCATTATTTTGGCTTCCTCCTTCGCCGACTTCGGCTATATTGCTTGGTACGAAACATCCGCCGCGTTTTGGGGCTTCTCCTTCCTCGGATGGGCGATGATTATCATTGCCGTCGGGTCTCACATCACCGCTTTTCAGCGGATTTACCATATATGGAAAACATTGGATCGAGAAGATAAGGCCGAAAAAAAAAGAAAGGAAACTGAAAATCAAACATGACAGCCGATTCTTAAACTTACAATTTTTGATAACAAATGTCACAAAACGCCCCTTTTATTTATTTGGATCATGTTGCCGATATCCGTTTTATCGCGCGCGGCAAAACTTTGGAAACTCTTTTTGAAAACGCGGCTCTTGCAACATTATCCGTTATCGCCGATGTTGAAACAGTCACACCGGTAATTGATTTTAAAATCGAATCGGAAACCGTCAGTTTGGAGAATTTGATGGTGGATTTCCTCTCGGAACTGCTTTTTTTGTTTGATGCCGAAGAAACCGTAATCGGTAAAATAAATGTGTCGGCGGTCGGTAAATATGAAAACGAGACCGGCGAAGAGAAATATTTCATAAAAGCCATCGCTTCCGGCGAGCCGATCGACCGCGCACGGCAGGATTTTAAGACAGAAGTGAAAGCCGTCACATACAGCGGCATCCGCGTTGATAAAACAGAAGACGGCTATGAAACCGAAGTTGTTTTGGATTTGTAAAATAACATTTGTAAAAATGACTTTGTAAAAATGATTTTTGTAAAAATGATTTTTGTAAAAATGACTTTTGTAAAAATGACCTTTATAAGAACAACTTTGTAAGAAAACAGCTTTGTAAGAACAATTATCAAACAGTTTAATATCCAAACTCCTCTATTTATCATTCATATCAACATTGTCACTCATATTATCAACGATTATCAGGGAAAATCATGTCAAAGCAAGATTATGAAAAAAACGAATACGATGATTCACAGGACGTGGAAAAAAGTCTGAATCGCGTCAATGAAAATATATGGGATATTCCGATGTCTCACGACAGCGGAATGAACGTTCCCGGCCGCATATTTTTATCGGAAAAACTGCTCGGGACGATCGACAGAGAAACAATTGACCAAGTCGCAAACGTTGCCAAACTGCCGGGCATTTTGGATTATTCCATGGCAATGCCGGATGTTCACATGGGATACGGTTTTACGATCGGGGGCGTTGCCGCGTTCAGCCCCGAAGACGGCGTGATCAGCCCCGGTGGCGTCGGCTTTGATATCAATTGCGGGGTCCGCCTGATGAAAACAAATCTTCGAAAAGAAGATGTGGTGCCCCACATGGAAACGCTGACAGAAAATTTGTTCCGTAAAATTCCGTCAGGCGTCGGCTCCACAGGACAATTTAAAGTGACCGACGAAGAGCTGACTCAAGCTTTCCTGCACGGTTCGCAGTGGGCGGTGGAAGCGGGATACGGCATTGAAAGCGATACCAAAAATTGCGAATCCTACGGATTTATGGAAGGCGGCAGCCCCGATAAAGTCGGAACGAAAGCCAGAAAAAGAGGACGCCCGCAATTCGGAACGCTCGGCAGCGGTAACCACTTTTTGGAAATCCAATACATTGATAAGATTTACGACCCGGTTGCGGCCGCCGCATACGGCTTGTCGGAAGGGCAGGTTTCTGTTATGATCCACTGCGGCTCCCGCGGCGCCGGTCACCAAATCTGTACCGACCATCTGCAGACCCTGAATCAGGCTGTCAAAAAATACAAAATCAATGTTCCCGATATGCAGCTCGCCTGCGCGCCGGCAAAGTCCAAAGAAGCTCAGGATTATTTCGAAGCGATGATCTGCGGCGCGAATTATGCTTGGGCAAACCGGCAAATCATCATGCATTGGACCCGCGAGGTTTTCGAACAGTTCTACGGCAAAGACACGGATGAATTGGGAATGGAACTGCTCTATGATGTGGCGCATAATGTGGCGAAATATGAAACCCACACCGTTGACGGTCTAAAGAAAGAGGTTTATGTTCACCGAAAAGGAGCCACCCGCGCCTTCCCCGCCGGACATCCCGAAGTGCCTCCGCAATACAGAGATGTCGGCCAGCCCGTTTTGATTCCGGGGAGCATGGGAACGCCGTCATTTATCTTAAAAGGCGGGCCGGCTTCGATGTCGTTGTCTTTCGGCAGTGCTTGTCATGGCGCCGGCCGCGTGATGGGACGCGGGAAAGCCAAAGACAGCATGAGCGGTGAAGCGGTGCGGAGAGAACTGGCGCGCCAAGGCGTCACCGTGCGGGCCGACAAAGTCTCCGTCATTGCGGAAGAAGCGCCGAGCGTTTACAAGAACAGCGATGATGTGGTGGATGTGGTGGACCGGCTCGGCATTGCTCAAAAAGTTGCCCGCCTGCTTCCGATCGGCGTGATCAAAGGATGAGGTAAAAGGCGAGGCAAAAGACGAGGCAAAAAGCGAGGCAAAAAGCGAGGCAAAAAGCGAAGCAAAAACGAGGTAAGAGTGAGGCGCCATGAAAATAGAATTTGTTTATCCGGGATATTACGATTCGAATATTTATGTGATTAACAAAAAAATCATTGTTGACACGGGAATGACAGCCGGAGAGGTTTTGCCCCGGCTGGAGCGGATAATGCCGTTAAAAGATATTGAACAAATCATTTTAACGCATGCGCATTATGATCACAGCGGCTGCGCCGGCGAGATTATGGCGCGCAGTCATGCGAAATTATCTATTCATGAAGCTGACGCTCCGTTTTTACAGGATGACAATGGGTCGGGCGCATTGCATTTCGGAAACAAAATTCGATGTCCGAAACCCGACATTTTATACAAAGGCGGTGAAAAAATCCCGATCGGACTCAATGCTGAAGGCGTTGAAGAATATTTGGAAGTGATTCACACACCGGGGCACACAGTCGGTTGCATATGTTTATATGAGAAGAATTCAAAAAGCCTGATGTCGGGCGATACCGTCTTTTCCGAAGGCGGCATCGGGCGATCAGATTTTCCGATTTCCGCGCCTGATAAAATGACGGAATCTATCGGTAAGCTGAAAATATTGGATGTTGAAAACCTGTATCCCGGGCACGGCCGCCTGACAATCGGCGGAGCCAAACGGTCTGTCGAGTTGTCCTATATGATGTCCTCCCGCATGAACCCGTAACATTGAAAGAAAAAGAACAGGACTAAAGATGAATGTCTGAAATTGAAAAAAAGACAAAGAAAGACGAATCCGGCAAAGAAGCCGCCCGCCGGAAAGCGGGCGCTTTGGGAACCGTCAGCAAAATCGAAGTCGGTAAAGCCGACAACAGACGCGTTGTTCTGGGGTCGCGGAAATCCGCCGGCAGCCTCGGCGCCGATGAATCCAAAATAGTCGTGCCGAAACATGAAAGAGAACTCAGCAAAAAGAAGAGTGAAGAAACGAAACCAATCGGCCGTCTCGGCGCCGGAAGCACGGGATCGGCGGGAATTGCCCTCCCCGATAAGAAATTCGAATGGAAGACGGATGACCGCCGGTACGGCAAATCAGAGGAAGACGGCATAAAATCTTCAGGATTTAAACCGAACTCTAAAATGAATAAGGGTCCCAAATCCGAATCAAAGTCAAATCCCAATTTCGAATCAAAGTCAAACCCGAAATCTGAATCAAGGTCAAATCCCAAATCCGAATCAAAATCAAATCCCAAATTTGAATCAAGGTCAAATCCCAAATCCGAATCAAAATCAAACCCCAAATTTGAATCAAAATCAACTCCCAAATCCGGATCAAAATCAACTCCCAAATTTGAATCAAAAAAAAACGAAACTGACCAAAAAGTCAATCATTTTTTCGAAAAGCGCCGAAGGGAAGCCCTAAGACGGGCAGACGAATTTCTGCCGATGAGCCTTGATGAAGCGAAACGGAAAGGATGGGACGAATTAGATGTTATTTTGATCAGCGGCGACGCTTATGTCGATCATTCCGGATACGGGACGGCAATCATCGGCCGTTTTTTGGAGCATGAGGGTTTCCGCGTCGGAATCATTTCTCAGCCGGACTGGACAAACAAAGACGATTTTGAAAAGCTCGGAAAACCGAGACTGTTTTTTTCGGTGAGCGCCGGCAACACCGATTCGATTGTGAACAATTATACGCCGCTCTTGTACGAACGTGAAAACGATATGTACTCCCCCGGCGGCCGGACCGGGCTGCGGCCGGACCGGGCTGTCATTGCCTACAGCAACCGCCTCCGTCAGGCGTATCCGGATGTGCCGATTATTGCCGGCGGCATTGAAGCGTCGCTGCGCCGGTTTGCCGAGTATGATTATTTATCCAACGATGTCCGAAAATCAGTTTTGGCGGACGCGCCCATTGATTTGATCGTTTACGGCATGGGCGAATTGCAAATTAAAGAAATCGCGAAACGGCTGGACGCAAATGAAAAAATTTCGGACATTTCGGACATTCCGGGAACCGTTTGGAAACTGCCCGTTAAAGAATGGAAAAGCATAAAAGAAGGACACGATTCGGCTTATTCAAAGTCCCTTGAGCCCGGTTCTTATATCGAACTGCCTGATTTTGAAACGGTGGCCGGCGCCAAGGAACAATATGCGAGAGCCTTTAAAATCATTTATGAAAATCAAAATCCGGTTTCCGGAAAAAAGCTTGTGCAGCCGCACCCAAAAACCGTCATTGTCCAAAACCCGCCGATGCGGGGGCTGACCGAAACGGAAATGGACGAAGTGTATGAATTGCCGTACCTGCGGCTGGAACATCCGTCTTATGAGGAAGCGGTGCCCGGTCTGGACGTGGTCCGTCACTCCATTACAAGCCATCGCGGCTGTTTTGGCGGCTGCTCGTTCTGTGCCATCACTCAGCATCAGGGACGAACGATCAGCAACCGCAGTGAAGCGTCCATTCTCCGAGAGGCAAAGCGGCTGATTGAATCTCCCGATTTCAACGGTATCATCAACGGCATCGGCGGTCCGAGCGCGAATATGTACGGCATGACCTGTCCGGCATGGGAGAAAAAGGGAGCGTGCACACATAAAAATTGCTTGGTTCCGGAAATCTGCCCGTCTTTGAAATCAAGTCATTCCCGGCTGCTGGCGCTTTTGAAACAGCTTCGGGAACTTCCAAACATCCGGAAAGTGCTGACCGGATACGGCGTCCGTTTTGATTTGGCTCTTTCAGATGACGGTTATTTGGAAACGCTGTGCGCGCACCACGTTGGCGGACAGTTGAAAGTTGCGCCGGAACATTTCTGCGACAACGTCACGGAAATCATGAGAAAACCGAATCGAGAAACGTTTGAGCGGTTTGAAGAAAAATTCAAAAGCATTAACAAAAAATTCGGCTTGAATCAGTTTTTGGTGACGTTTCAGATTTCGGGGCATCCCGGGTGTACCATGAAAAACGCGGTGGAGATGGCGGAATATGTCCGCGGCAGGAACCGTTATACGGAACAGGTCCAAGATTTTACGCCGACGCCGATGACCATTTCAACTTGTATGTTCCACACGGGACTGGACCCGTTTACGATGGAAGAGATTTATGTGCCGGTCACGCGAACGGAAAAGAAGATGCAGCGTGTTTTGCTTCAGTTCGGAAACCCCGATAACCGTGAGATGATTCAAAAGGCGCTGGAAACGGCGGGGCGCGAAGATTTAATCGGCAACGGACCGAATTGTCTGATTCCCGGCGGGCGGAGAAGCTGAAAAAAATCACTTCGGAGATGACTGAAATTCAGAAATCACTTCGGAGATGACTGAAATTCAGAAGGCGCAACCACAGAAATAATTCATCACAGACGAATTCATCGCATAATATCTGAAAATATTAAATACAATTAGTACCTGTCCATATGCGTTTAAAATCTTTTGAAAAGATGGGGGAAATCAATGAAATTAGAGCATAAGGTCGTCATTTTATCCGTAATCATCGGTATTTTGTTTATTTTGGCGGAAATGTTTTCCAATTTCCTTTCACACGATCCGAGAGGCAGAACTTCCTGGTCCCTCGCCTTCCTGTTTGAGCCGCTGATGACGGGCGAAGGTCTCTTTTTCGTTTTGATTATTCTCTTACTGTGTTTTGTTTTTGGTACCCTGCTGGCGAGTTTAATCAGTCAGGTTCTGAAAGCAAAAGAAATTGCCCGGCAGAAAGATATTGAAAAGAACACAATTTTAGAGTTCGTTCCGGAAATTGTCATTTATGTCACAAACGATGACCGGGTTAAGTGGATTAGCCGCTCCCTTTACACAGTCACGGGTATGGCGGAAAGCGAAATCGTTGGCAAAAAAATCGATGAGATGGCCGGAAAATTGTTCTCTCCGGAACAGATGGACATTTTTTATAATGAAATCAAAGTCAGTAAACTGATTGACATTGAAATCCAAAGTTTGAAAGGAAAGTATTGGCGGATTCTGTCAAATCCTTCCAAGGATGAAAACGGCGATATTTCCGGTTACGTTCTTTTGGCAATCGATATTACGAATACCAAGCGCGATGAAAGAATGAAACGCCGCTCATACGAGCAGCTGGAAAACAACATCAATCAATTTGCAACCGTTATCGACAACATCAGAAATCCGCTGTCAAGCATTGTTCTGCTGACGGAAATATACGAAAACAACGATACCGCCGACAGAGTGCTTGAACAATGCGATGAAATCGAAAAAGTTATTTCAATATTGGACGAAGGCTGGGCCAAATCCGAAGATATCCGCAATTTCCTGAAAAAGCACCTGTAAGATATTTTTTCGATCGAACGGAAAAAAAGGGACCGGAAAAAAGGGAACGGATGAAAAGAGAACGGATAAAACAGAAAAACGAAAGCTTCGTCTTTTAATTCATTTTTTGATTGCCATACTCAGCAATTCAACGATGTCGATGACGGGAATATCGCCGCCGGCATCACTTAAATTGCGGAGGCAGAGCGGGCAGGCCGTGATGATGTATTCAACACCCGCCGGCACATCTTCCAGCCGGCGTTTGGCCATAGCCATTGACAATTCATTATAACCGGAACGGACCCCGCCGCCTCCGCCACAGCACCTTGATTTTTCGCGGCAGGCTTCCATTTCTTTAAAATTATCGGCGCCGACAATTTCACGAATCAGAGCGCGGGGTTCTTCAAAGATGTGGTTATGGCGGCCGGAGTGGCAGGAATCGTGATAAGTCACCGGAATGTCAAGTTTTTGAATGCCGGAATTTTCGGCGGCCACCCATTCTTTGAACTCTTTGATATGAGACATCAGGTATTCGGAAACGGTCATAACCGTAATGCCGGTGAGATCATAGTCGTTTTTGAGCGTGTTGAAGCAACCGGCGCAGCTTGCAATAACTGTATCGGCCCCGCTCTTTTTGATTTGCTCAGTGTTGTGCTTCACTAAACCGGCGGCTTCGTCACTGAGACCGAGACGAAGAAGAGGGGAACCGCAACACTTTTCATCTTCTAAAAGGCCGACGCCGAGGTTTTTGAGAATTCTGTAAGTCTTCAGCGCGGTTTTCGGATAACGGTAAGAATCCAAACAGCCGACAAAATAAACGGCTTTCGGTTTCTCAGGCAGTTCAAGTTTTAAACCGGAATTGCCGGCTTCTTTTGTTTCGCCGGCACCGTTTTCTGCTTCTTTGAGCCAGCCGAGTCTGTCGCCGTCATCGCCGAGCGTATTGGAATACCGCGCCACCGTGTCGCGGATTTTGGCTTGCGTCGGCGTCATTTTTCCGAGTTTGGCCAACCCCTCGCGCGCCGTTTCCACCAACTTTGGCGGGTCAACGCCGGCCGGACAAGCTTCCGTACAGTAGCCGCAGGTCGTGCAGGTATTGATGCTGTCAAAAACGGAATCATCATCCAGTACCCCCTCGTAAACGCCGCGGATAATCAGAATGCGGCCGCGCGTATTCTTGGATTCGCGGCCCGTTTGCTCAAAGACCGGACAAACGGAGCGGCAATTGCCGCAGCTGACGCATCTGTAAAGGTCCCTGATATCCACTTTTTCAAAAGACATTATTGAAAAACCTCTTTAACTCTCATGATGCTTTTACATTCCGAGTTTCCCCGGATTTAAAATGCCGTTCGGGTCAAATGTTTTCTTAATCGCTTTCATAACATCAAAGGCCGGGCCGCACTGCTTTTCCAAGTACATGCCGCGGGCTGCGCCGATGCCGTGCTCGGAACTGACGGTCCCCCCAAGTTCAATGGCCGCCAAATGCAATCTGTCGGCAGTGTTATGAATTTTTTCCCACTCTTTTTCATCCAGCACATCGATGAATAAACCGACGTGGACCGTACCGTCGCCGGCATGGCCGTAAATCATCGGCGTCAGGCCGGCGTCATTTGTAATTTCGTAAACTTTTGAAATCATTGCCGGCAGTTTCTGAATCGGAACGCCCAAATCTTCACCAACGTAAATACGGGTTTTTGTCGGATCAAGTTTAGAAACGGCCGCGCCGAGCAGTCTTCTGGCATCCCAGATTTCTTTCATTTTGACCGGGTCGTCCGTAATCAGAATGCTGCTTGAAATATCTTCGCAGGCTTTTGCCAGCAATTCCGCGGATTCGCCGGTGGTGGTTTTGCTGCCGTCCACTTCAAAAAGAACCACATCGCCGTCGCGCGGAAGAATGACATCCGGGTCCAGCTTTGCCAATACGGAGACGGAAGTCTTATCCAAAATTTCACATGCGGACGGCGTCACACCTGCCGCAAAGACGCGGGAGACGGACAGACCGGCATTTTCGGGAGACGGGAAAGAAATCATAATCATTTTACGGGCTTTCGGCAGCGGCGCAATTCTCAAAACCGCTTTCGTAATGATGCCGAGCGTTCCTTCCGAACCGACAAAAAGACGGGACAAATCGTATCCGGACGAGGATTTTAAACAGTTCGAACCGGTGTGAATAACGGTGCCGTCGGCCAAAACGACTTCCAAATCTAAAACATAATTTTTCATCGTCCCGTATTTGACGCAGCGCATACCGCTTGCGTTATTCGCGATCTGGCCACCGATGGTACAGGTGGCCGCGCTGCCCGGGTCCGGCGGGAAAAAGAAACCGTATGGTTTGAGCGCTTCGTTAAGTTTGTCGGAAACAATTCCGGGCTCCACTGTGACCTGAATGTCATTGATGTCAATGCTGATGATTTGATTCATTTGAGACATATCCAAAAGAATGCCGCCTTTGACAGGAACGGCGCCGCCGGCAAGCCCTGTGCCTGAGCCGCGCGCTGTGACGGGAATCAAATGTTTGTTCGCGTAAGCCAAAATTTGAGAAACTTCCCCGGCGGTTTTCGGGAAAACAACATAGTCGGGACGGCCTTTGATTTGAGACCCGTCACCGGAATAGCAGCAAAGCTCCGCGGGCGCCGCCGTTGCGCGGCCTTCACAAATGTTTTTCAGTTGTTCATCGTGGTCCATTGAAAATACCGGTTCAAGTTCATTTAAAGTAATAAAAACGAATTCAAAATACAAGATATGGTTTGATCAAGATATGGTTTGATTAGAAACTCATGCGGTTGCTTATATATATTACGGGTCTTTTAAAGAAAAGCGGAAAGCAACAGCTGTTTGCCAAAAAGAAAGAATCATTTAAAATGAATCATTGGATGATTCAAGTTATTTTTTTGCCGATTCTTTGGAAGATGCTTTTTTCGAGGGTTTGGGTGCGGGTTTTGTAACCTTCTTGAGAGGCTCTTTTGCCGCCGCAATCTTTTCCGCAGCTGTTTTGGCAGCGGTTTTTGCGGCTGTTTTGGCAACCGTTTTGGCAGCCGCGGCCTTTGAAACCGGCTTTGCCGCAATCTTTGCGAGCTCTTCTTCAACTTCCTCGGCGCCTTCTTTGTAGAATTTCTCTTCATTCGGCTGAAGTTCATGGAGCAAACGGAGGAATTCACCGGCGTGGACCTTTTCTTCATCGGCGATGTCGAGCAATACTTCTTTGGCGAGTTTGTTGTCGGTGGATTCTGCAAGCTGTTCATACAGTTGAATCGCTTCATACTCAGCCGAAACCATAAAGCGGATGGCGCGGACAAGTTCTTCATGCGTCAACTTACGGCCGTTTTTCAGGCCGGTGAAAGGATTACCAAATTCAGGCATGTGATATAAATTTGTGCAGCTTGTATAAATAGTTTACAAAAGAAAAGACGGTTCTTAAAGAGGCTTTTTATTGAATGACGGGATTTAAGAGCCTATGACTAAATTTTTTGAAACCGATGAACAAGACGGCCCCGCTCGCATCGGAAAACTTTACATTTATTCAAACGCCGCCGAAAAAACGGCGGCGCCTATTCCTTTTATCCAAACGCCTTTTTTGATCGATTCGGAAAAAGCCGCCGCCGGCGATTCCTATCTTATTAAAAATCTCGGAACGCTCTGGAACAGCGGAACGGATGACGAAAAAAACGCGGCCGGATTTCTTGAAAAGATTCAAAATTCGGGAGACGGGCAGCTTTTAATTTTGCCGAGAAACCAATTCACGCTGACCTACTCGGAAGAAGAGAATGAAAAACGCCGGCGTAAAATTTATGAACAAACGGGAGTGGCGGAACTCATCGGAAAACGGCCGACAGCCACCGTTATTCGTCCTGTCCGGTATTCTAAAACGCCCGAGCCGGAATGCGCCTGCGGCGAAACATCAGAAACCGACCTCAATCCAAATCAATCTGATTCTGCCGCTGAAAAAGCGTTCTCCGCCGAAAAAGCGGGCTGCGATGTTTACATCATGGAAAGCGCCGGCTCGTTTGAAGATGACGCCATCGGTTTCTTTGAAGCTTTCCGAAATGTTAAAGAACGGCTGCCGGCGGATGCGGCGCTTTGGCTGCCGAACTTGGCGACACCCGAGAATGCCGCCGTTTTGATTTATCTCGGCGCCGACCTTCTGGACACAACGCGCGCGGAAATCGCCGCGTTTTCCGGCAGATATATGACGGCGGCCGGCACATTTTTCTTAGAAGATATGACGGAACTGCCCTGCCGGTGCGCCGCTTGCCATGGAAAAACGGCAGCGGATTTAAGGAATATGCCGGCCGTTGACAGAAGCCGTCTGCTTTCGGAACACAACATTGCTGCGCTGGAAGCTGAAATGTCTCTGGTTCGCGAAAAGATTCGAAGAGGCGCTTTGCGTGAATATGTTGAAGGACAGTGCCGGACACGAACGTGGCTGACGGGACTGATTCGCTTATTTGACAGAAGCCCGCTTGCCGAAATCACGGCGCCGGCATTTCGCCGAAACACGATTTACGCAACAACGTCGGAGTCGCAGAACCGCGCGGAAATTCAGCGTTTTTCGCGGCGGATTGTTGAAAATTATGAACCGCCGAGAAAAGAAATTTTGATCATTTTTCCGTGCTCGTCCAAAAAACCGTATTCGATATCGGCATCACATCAAAGATTCATTCAATCCATTGAAAGAAACCGCAGGTACGTCAATGAATTGATCCTCACGTCTCCGATGGGCATCGTTCCGAGAGAGCTGGAACTGACTTATCCGGCCGCGCATTACGATACGACTGTCACCGGCCATTGGGATTTGGAAGAACGCGCTTGGGTCGGCGGTTTACTGGAGACTTATCTTCTGAAAAACAAAAACCTGTATAAACATATTATCGCCCATGTTGAAGGACCGTATCGCGAAATCTGCGAAGACGTTGCCAAAAGGCTGGGAATTTCCGTGACATATACGGTTGAAAAGAGCCCGACGTCCCCAACGAGTTTGAAAAACCTGAGAACGGCCGTGGACAAAATCGTAGAAGAAGCCACTCCAAAAGAAGCCCCGGCTCCAAAAGAAGTCTCGGCCCCAAAAGAAGTCTCGGCCCCAAAAGAAACCCTAAAAGAAAGTCCGGCCGGCGAATCAAAGACGCATAAACCGCGGCCCGCATTGTTGAAAAGAAGCGGAAACGAAGAAAAGCTGGATCAAGCGAAAGCGATTGCGCGGTATCAGCTCGGTCCGCTTGCCGATTCGCTGTTTACGAAAGAAACGGCAATCAAAGGCAATTTCCCGAAATTCATGCTTTTGGACGGCACAACACAGCTGGCCGTTTTAGTGCCGCAGTTCGGGCAGTTGGCGTTTTCAATTGCTGCCGCCGAGAAATTGATCCAATCAAAAGATTATACCGGCCAATATACCGTGACAATCGACGATTTTCTTCCAAAAGGATCGCTACTGGCGCCCGGAATTGTGAAAGCCGATCCGGCGATTCGCTCCGGCGATGAAGTCATCATCCTCGGGAAAAACGTGATCGGTGTCGGAAAAGCGAAAATGTCAGGCGTTGAAATGAATTCATCAACAAAAGGCATCGCGGTTTTGCCGAGGCACACGAAATATATCACTGAACCGTAAAAGCGGTATAATCAATCGTATTTGGTTCAAATCAGCCGGATCAAAATCAAATTCAGAATTTTTAAATCGAGCAGAAGGCTACTCATTCATTGAGTAGCCGGCTTCTCGCACCGCCGCGCATACAGTTTCGCACGGCGGTTCAATAACTTGAGTGTAACCTCATATTTTGCCGTTTTTTTTATTCTTCTTCCTCTTCTCGATGTTTCCAAACAAACAGGTAAATGCTCACTGCTGCCAAGAACAACAAAATGATACCTGCGAACGAATATTCTATGATCTTCGGCGGTTCGCGTTCTCTGCCCGGCTGTTGTTCCTGCGGGTTTGATCCGGGCTGAGATCCTCCGGAAGTTCCTTCAGAGGGATTCCTGATTGTTGCGTTGCCGGTGCCTGTGCCCGTAGATTTAGATTCCTCATTTAAATAAACATCCAAGACGCTGTTGTTATCGTCCCTAATGAATGATGCAATCTTCGGCAGAGCCGGATCATACGGCGTGGCATTTAAGACATAACCGGCAGGAGCCGGCGCGTCGGATGAAGTTACTCTGTAGCCGGCCCAAATGACCAAAGCAGTGTCATAAGTGCCAAGATGAGTCGGAGTGGCGCCCGCAAGATAATATTTAATGTTGATCGTGACAGTATCACTCAAATTCTCATCCAAATAAACCATCAAGAGACCGTTGTCTTCATCCACGATGAAAGATGCAATCTTCGGCAGAGCCGGGTCATACGGCGTGGCGTTTAAGTCATAGCCTGCAGGAGCAGGCGCATCGGATGTCGTCACTTTATAACCGGCC
>WRDC01000011.1 GCA_009783635.1 Methanimicrococcus sp.
CGCATCTTTAATTTTGTTTCAAGCGCATAGCGGTTGGCGCGGGTCATGGGACTCGGAATAACGTTGGCCGAGAAAATAATACGGTCGCCGGACTCCACTAAAAAAGGCGTCTCGCCGTTGGCAATGCGGACCAAAATGGAACCGGGCTCGCCCTGATGACCGGTCACGACGGGCAAGTATTTTTCTTTACCGTTTTCCATCATCTTTTTCAAAGCGCGTTCAACATCTTTTCTCTGACCGTAAATTTCAACGTCTTTGGGAAGTTCAATGTATCCCAAATCGTGCGCTGCAAGCAAATATTTCTCCATGGAGCGCCCCAGAAAAACCGGAATGCGGCCCATTTCTTCGGCGATTTCAATAATCGCGTTCAGGCGGGCGATGTGAGACGCGAATGTCGTCACAACCATGCCGACATGCGACTCTTCCGTCCCCAAAAGGACATCGCGGAGCATCTCTTTTGCAATTGTTTCGGACGGCGTTTTACCGGAACGGCCACTGTTTGTGGTTTCGGTAATCATTGCCAAAACGCCGTTTCTGCCAAGCCTTCTTAATGCGTCAAAATCCGGAGAAACGCCAATCGTCGGCGCGCGGTCGAGTTTAAAGTCACAGGCATACATCACAGAGCCGTACGGCGTGTGCAAAACAGCGATCACGCTGTCAATAATGCTGTGCGGAATGCTGATAAATTCAACACTGATGTCATCGGTGATGTCATACGTACCGCCGGCTTTCAAAGCAATCAGCGGGTTGTTGACTTTGAATTTCTTTTCTTCCTCAATCTGCTGACGGATCAGCGCGGTGGTGTACGGTGTCGAAATGATGGGCGCGTTATAGCGGTGCGCCAATTTTGGGATGGCGCCGATGTGATCCAAGTGGCCGTGCGTACAAACGATTGCCCGTACCGTACCGTTCACATCTCTCATAATCGTATCATTGGGAATGGCTCCCATTTCAATTAATTCAAGAGAATGCATACGGTCGATTTCCGCGTCCTCATGAATCTGGACGCGGTCTAAACGGATGCCCATGTCCAAAATAATAATATCTTCGCCGATAACAACGGCCGTCATGTTACGGCCCATTTCATTATATCCGCCTACGGCGACAATTCCTATATCTTCCATTGAAATATGTTCCTTTTATGTTCTTGAATAGTTTTAAAATTTTAGCAAATTTTCAGATTTTAATTTTTAAGTTTTTCATTCAAAAGCAAATCTTCTTTTAAATTACAATAAGGGGATGAATGTGAGTGAATTAAAGATTGAATTAAAGATTGAATTAAAGATTGAATTAAAGATTGAATTAAAGAACGTCCTTGCTCGCGTAATCGCCGACATTGAATCCGCGGCGCGTCAAATATTCGGACGTTGGGCCGACAATGGCCACCGGTGTGTGCGAAAGCGCTTTGACGTTGGCGCAGCCCGTTAAAAACATGGCGGCCTTTAATTCCTGCCGGATGATTTCCAGCGCCTTAACAACCGCGTCCTGTCCTTTCATTGCCGGAGAAACAAAAGGCAACGCCGCGCTTGCGGCCGATGCGCCGATCGCAATGGATTTGGCAACGTCAACGCCTGTCCGGACGCCGCCGGTCGCAATCAGGGGGACCGAAACTTTACATTCGACAAGGCTGGAAACCGTCGGGATCCCGAAATCCCAAAACAGCTCTCCGAGATGTTCGCCGAGTTTATCTTTTTCCATTCGGGCACGGTAAACCTCAACGCCCGACCAGCTGGTTCCGCCGGCGCCGCCGACATCGATTGCGCTGACGCCCGCCTTCTTCAATAAAAGAGCGTCTTCGCGTGAAATTCCGGCGCCCGTTTCCTTGACAATCACCGGAACACCGACTTCGGATGAAATATTTTCAATCATTTCCAGACAGCCCGTTGCGTCCAAATCGCCTTCGGGCTGAATCGCTTCCTGCAAAAAGTTCAAATGAACCGCAATCGCGTCCGCGTCAATCATCGAAACCAAAGAAGCGACTTTTTCAACGCCGTATTCCTTTATCTGAGCGGCGCCGATGTTTCCGTAAATGAAAGCCGTCGGAGCTTTTTCGCGGATGATTTTGAAAGAACCCGCCTGTTTCGGATCGTCAATCGCAGCCCGCTGGCTGCCGACACCGATGCCGATGCCGAGTTCTTCGGCGGCGCCGGCCAGCGCGGCATTCACGGCCGTCGTTTCAGGATGGCCGCCCGTAATGGACGCGATCAAAAACGGGAAAGATAATTTTTTGCCGAGAAAATCAACGGACATATCAATGTCATTCATTGAAATTTCGGGAAGAGCGCGGTGAACCAAAACGACATCTTCAAAACCGGCGCTGACTTTTCTGGACCCGACATGACATCGTGCGCAAAGCTCTAAGTGCTCCATCTTCCTGCGTGACGTTTCATGTTCCATTTTAAAACTCCGGTTTTTCGAATAATTTCAAATAAATTTAATCGAAATCATTTCATTCTCTGATGAATCGGTTATACCTGCGTATACTGTATGCATAACCTAATCGGTAATAGTATATAAATAATTCATAAATCGAAGCCGAAATTAAGCAAAAATTAAGCCGAAATTAAGCAGGAATTAAGCAGAAATTATCTTGACCGCAATGTAACAGTTTAATAAAACCGCTTCTTCAACTTTCAAAATACACACTCGGCGGCTCATTTTCAATCCGCCGTCATTTGCCGAATCAATCTCAATCGAATCAAAAAATCAATCTCTGCCGATCAATGTTCCGACATTCCCGCCTTCCAAATACGTTTTGACATTTCCGGGCGTGTTAGCATTGAAAATGCGGGATTCAATCCCTGTCTTTTCCGCCAGTTCCAAAATTTCCGAAACTTTGCCGAGCATACCGCCGGTGACATCTGTTCCCGCCGAGCCGCCGATATGCTGTTTAAACGATTGGAACGTTTTGGGGGTGATTTTCGGAATGGTCGCTCCGTTCAAATCCAAAACGCCATCCGTTGCCGACCCGAGGCCGACGCGTTTGGCAGAAAGAGCGGCCGCCACATACGGAAGCGACTGGTCACCCGACAAAATGCAGGCGCCGCGTTTGGTATCCATGCATACGTCACCGTGAAGGACGGGGACTAAATCGTATTTCAGCATTTCTTCAATTTGACCGGTATAGAGATGTACCAGACGGCCGTCGCCGCACAGTGAAAATGACAGAGGGTTCAGCGGAACCGCCGGAATGCCTTCTTTTCGGAGCGTTTGAACGACCATTTCGTTGAGTTTCCGAACGGAGTCGTGCGTTTTCAAAAAACCTTCTTTATGAAAGCCTTTGTCCAGTCCGTACTGCTTGGCATAAACGTGCCCGAAAGAGCCCGCTCCGTGAACAATCACCAGTTTTCCGGAAAAGCCCGCAATCTCTTTGGCGATGCGGTCCATTTCATCCGTTTTTGCAAAACCCGCCGAGGCGCTTTTATCCGTGACGGCGCTGCCGCCGACTTTTAAAACCGTTATGCCGGAATGAGAATTCATAAAGATTCCTTTAAAGATTCCTTTGATAATGATACGAATGCTTTGATAATGATATGAATGGAATGGTTTTGATAATAATGTTTACAAAATGCGCTCTTAAGGCTTGCTTTCCATCCGGACACCGGAATTGGATGTGCGGCAAATAAATGAATCGCCGCCGGCGCGTTTAATGGAATGGGCGACGCGTGAAATATTTTTGTGTTCGCAAAGAGAAATCATACAGCCGCCGCCGCCGGCGCCTGTGATTTTAGACCCGAGCGCGCCCGCTTTCCGGGACGCGTAAACCAATTCGGAAAGCTCTTTTGAGCCGACACCGATGGAATCCAAAAGACCCTGATTGACGTTCATCAGTTCGCCGACCGTGTGGAAATCGCCGGATTGGATGTATTCAAGACCGGTTTCGGAGATGGCGCTGATCGTATCCATGATTTGCCCGATGACGGCCGGATGCCTTTCCTTTAAAGCGGCGACGTTGGAAACGATTTTTCGGGTCGATGAGAATTGTCCGGTGTTGCCGACAACGATAAGCATATCATAATAGCCCAATTTTTTGCGGTCAGGAATTTGAACCATGCCGCCGAACGTTGAAACAAATGTATCCGTCGGGCTGGCGCGGCCTTGGACTTCGCTTTCGACCTGATGGCCCATATGAGCAATGTCATCCAATGTCAAATTTGTGCCGTAAAAAATATCCAGCGCTTTAATCGTCGCGATGGTAACGGCGGCGGAAGAGCCGAGACCCGAGCCGACCGGAATGTCGGAGCGGATGTCGATGCAGACGCCGGAAACTTCTGTCAGGGCTTTGAATTTTTCGACAACGGTATAAATATAAGGGTGTTTGCGCGGATTTAAATCGGTGTTGCCGCCGGGGCCTTTCATCTGAACCGAATCAGCTTCCTCAACCGACACATGAGCGCGAAGGTCGATGGCGCAGGCGATTGCCGTTTTACCGTAAACGACCGCATGCTCGCCAAAGAGAAAAATTTTACCGGGGGCGGAACAGGTAATCATTTGAAACACCGTCAAAAGCAAAGATGAAATCTGGAAAGTAAATTGTAACACTGATTTATAAATTCATTCCTGTTGTTTCGCCTCTTCCTTGATAATTTTTTTCATCAATGTTGAGAACGGAAAGTCTGAAAATTTGTTTTTCGGAACAAATATGCCGCTGTCATTTGTTTTGTGAGTCAAAAAGCCGGCTTCTCCGTCTTTTGACAACCGGATTTTGAAAAGATGAAGTTCCAAATCGATATGTGTAAATACATGGCGGATAACGTTCCCGAAATTTTGCCAATCTCCGTTGATTGGGAAAGAAATATCATCCAACCGGCTGCGCCCGCCTTCAACGGCCGACCACGGAAATTCCGTCAGGCCGTGGAGGAGTCCTTTTTCCGTTCTTTTTCGAATATAAACATCGCCGTTTTCATTTTCGATCCAAAACAATTTTCCGCATTTGCCGGTCTTTTGAAGCTTCTCCGTCAGCGGGATTTTATCAATGAGACCGTCTTTTAAAGCGGCGCAGCTTTTGCTGAAAGGACAGGCGCCGCAGTCCGGTTTTTGCGGTACGCAAACCGTCGCGCCGAGGTCCATGATTGCGGACGTATAGTCGGCGGCCCGTGTTTTCGGCATCAGGTTTTGCGCTTTTTCTTTGACTTCCGGCAGGCTGACGGCGGTGCTTTTTTGAATGCCGTAAAGGCGGGAAATGACGCGGATGACATTTCCGTCAACCACCGCTTCCGGCAGGTCAAAAGCCAGCGACGAAATGCTGGCGGCCGTATACGGGCCGATGCCGGGAAGTTTCAGCAGTTCCCGATAAGTTTTCGGAAATTCGCCGCCGGTATTGTCAACCAGATAACGGGCGCATTCATGCAGTTTGCGGGCGCGGGTGTAGTAGCCCAAACCCTGCCACATCAGAAAAACGTCTTCGATACTGGCTTTTGCGAGAGCCTGAATGTCGGGGAACTTTTCCATAAACCGGTGAAAATAAGGGATGACGGTTTTGACCGTTGTCTGCTGCAACATTATTTCGGAAACCCAAACCATATAAGGATTGGAATGGGCGCCGCGCATCCGCCACGGAAAATCGCGGCCGGACCGGTCATACCAGTTCAGTAAAGCGGCGGACAAATCGGCGGACAAATCGGCGGACAAGTCGGCGGACAAGTCGGTGGATAAAGCCGTAGAATCGGGCTCAGGTGGTTCCGAAATGTCTTTTAAGCCGGCGGAAGAGGCTTTCGAATCAGTAGAACGGCTCTTCATAATATCTTTTAAACAATTTCGGGCAAATCACTTCAAGCGTTTTCGGGTCATCCTCGTCCCAATCCAGTTCAATTTCAAGAATGGGGAAAACGTCGTCAAAGGAATCCAAGACATCATAGAAATCGTCTTTTCCCGCGGCTTCTTCATAAGCGTCCAACGCCGCGTACAATATTTCTTCGTTTTCCGGAAAATCCGTTTCATCCGCCCGTTCAAAAACATTGATCAAAGAATCGGGATTTTCAAGCGCGTCTTCGTAAACATCGCGGCCTTTGGAAATAAGCCAAGCGCGGAAATAGTCGAATTCATCATCGGAACAGCCGCCGCAAACAATGTGCGCGGCCGCCCATAAGGCCTGATTGTAAGAGGTTTCCAAAAACTTATCCAGCCGGTAATCAAAACCGAAAATATCATCAAGGGTCATTGCGGCCAGTATGCCGGTTAAATTGTCCAGCTGGTCCTGCGGGTCGTCGGCCTTGGAAAGTTCAATGATTTCCCAAAATTTATCTTCGCCCATGAGGTTTTCACGGGAGCCGCGGGTCGGTTTGGAGGAAGACATAAAACTCAACTCTTTTGTTCAATAATTTGTTTCTGCTGTTTCTGATTTTTCAATTTGTTCAATCAATTTGTTCAACAATTTGTTTCTGCTGTTTCTGATTTTTCAATTTGTTCAATCAATCTGTTCAATCAATCTGTTCAATCAATTATGTTTAATATTGTCCGAATGATACGTCATAAGCGGTTCAAGATGACGGATGAATGCTTATTCTTCCGGCTGGATCGCTTTTTTGATTTCCTCTATGTCGGCTTCAAGCACTTTTTTGAAATCGGGGTCATTTTGAAGCGGCCCGTAATCCAAATCTTCTTTGGCCCATTCGCGCGCTTTTTCGTTGGCGTTGATTGCTTTTCTCAAATATTTCAGGCTGAGTTCTTTTTCGCCGACAATGGCCAAAATGCCGCCGACTCTAAACCACGAGTCCGGCAAATCGGGAATGAGTTTGACCGCCATGCTGAAAGCTTCTTTCGCGTCTTCGTTTTGTCCGGTTTTTAAGAGGAGATGACCTTTGTCATACCAAGCCTCTTTACTTTTCGGGTCGATTTGAATGACGGCGTCAAACGCCGAAACCGCGTCGTCATATTTTTCAAGCTGAACCAAAGCCAAAGCCTTGTTATACGCCGCGTTGAAATTATTTTTATCCTTTTCAAGGATTTGTGAATAAGCGGCAATCGCTTTTTCAAATTCTTTTAATTGAAGGAACGCTGTGCCTTTATTATAAACCGCGTCAATATTTCCGGCATCGGCGGCAATGGCTTCCTCATAACTTTCCACCGCTTCTTTGAAAAGCCCGAGTTCCGACAAAATGACGCCTTTATTATAGTAAGCGTCGCTGTCCATCGGATTGAGTTTGACCGCCATATCGTAAGCGTCCATCGCTTCGTAAAGACGGCTGAGAGAATGAAGCGTCAGCCCTTTGTTATACCAAGCGTCGCCGTTTTCCGGCTCATTTCCAAGGAGTTCTTCATAAAACTCAAGCGCCTTTTCGCGCTCGGAAAGCTGATGAAGCATATACCCTCTGTCGGACGCGGGCGCGGATTCATAGCCGGCTTCTTCAAACGCCGCCGCGTTTTCCTGTCCGGACGCGGTCATATCATTGTTTTCTTCTATATTGTTTTTTACCATAACACTTAAGCCTCACATGATTTGTCAAGTCAGCGCTTTTATTCAATCAAAAACGTATCATACTTCAAAATCCTGTAACCTTTTAATCTTTTTTGTCGGCGGAACGAAATCGCCGTCCTCTCACATTTTGTCTTCCTTTTTTATCATGTCTCTTGTCCCTGACGATAGATTTAAAGCCTTAGTAACTTATTGTTCTCCATTTGTTTGCAGTTAAAATTCAAATTCAGGACGAATCTTTATGTTCATTGTTATGTCACTCGGCGGCTCTGTTCTCGCGGGAGAGTTGGACGCGCGCCGCTTTAAAACCTATGCCGACGCGATAATACAGATTTCAAAGAAACACAAACTTTTGCTGGTCACCGGCGGCGGCGTTTACGCGCGGAAATATATTGAAACGGCAAAGGCGGCGGGTGCGAATGAAGTGGCGTGTGATTTTATCGGAATCGACGTGACCCGGCTCAATGCGAAATTGTTCATCGCGGCTCTCGGAAAAACGGCTTATCCCGAAGTTCCGGTGAATTATAATGAAGCGGCGATTGCCGCCGAGTCGGATAAAATTGTCGTGATGGGAGGCGTTCTTCCGGGGCAAACAACAGACGCCGTCGCGGCCGCGCTTTCGGAATACCTGAAAGCGGACCTTTTTTTGATTCCGACATCTGTTGACGGCATTTACACAGAGGACCCGAACGTCAGCAAAAACGCGGTGAAATATAAAACAATGACCGCGTCCGAGCTTGTTCAAATGTCGTGCGGCCTGTCCCTCTCGGCCGGCTCCAAATCACCCATCGACCCCGTTGCCTGCAAATTGATTGAAAGAGGCGGCATCCGGACAATTGTTTTGGACGGGCGGGACCCGAAAACGCTGATGAAAATCATTGAAGGCGAAGAAAAGGGACCGCAGAAAGAGTGTGACGGCACAATCATCACGCCTTGTTGTCTTTAATTTTTTTTGAGATGATGAAGCCGTCAAGCCGTTAAGTCATGATTTATTTTAACACACATTTTAAACGCAAACGGTGAATAAATGACAAAAATCATTACGCTGATGTGCTGTCTTCCCGATTCGGCAAGCGTCAATATGAAAGACCGGCTTTTGGAAAAAGAATCATGGACAAAAGCCAAGACGCCTCCCGTTGACAAAATGAAAGAAGCGCTGGAGCTGTATCCGGTCACAACCTCTGTTTTATATCCGGAAGAAAAGGGAAAGGAATTATCCTGCTTATTTACGGAAGTTTACGAGCTTTCCAAAAACGATGTTTTGTTTCGTATGTTTTTAATCGACGGCCGGATTATTTTTCAGGACGGTCTGGACAAACGCCTGTCATTTTTAGGGTATGAGACGGACTTAATCGTTTTCCTTTCCAAGCACAAAAGCCAAAGCGAAACAAAAACGCTGACGGTACACCCGACGGGTAATTACGCAGGCGCCGATTACGGCGGATATCCTTTTTCGTTGAGCACGCCCGCGCCCGTTGAAATGAAAAAACTTCTTTTGGTCATGGACCGGCTGAACATCGAAACGGGACTGGGTTACGATGTCACTTATGAAGTCACCCATCACGGCCCGACGGAATTGGATATCCCGTCTCTTTTTATTGAAATCGGCAGCACAGAAAAGGAATGGGCGGATCAAAAGCCCGGCAAAATCATCGCCGACGCCGTTTTATCGCTGGCGGAGCCGGATGACGTCAACGCGGCGGACGAGCGCCCGGCAAAAGAAGCGCGGCTTTTGACAGATTCGGTCATTGCGGTCGCTTTCGGCGGCAGCCACTACGGCGAACGCCAGACGGTCAACATATTCAGAACAAGACTGGCGTTTGGTCATATGTTCCCGAAATACCAGCTGGAAAGCGTAACGGAAGAACTCATCCTTAAAGCAATGGAAAGAACGGGAGCGGATCTGGCCTTTTTTGACAAAAACTCCATGCGCGGCAATGACCGCCGGCGTATCACGGAAATTCTTGAGAAAAACAATATCCCGATTTTAGCCGACCGTGAAGCCGTCGCCAAATACGGTGTCGGATTCAATCTGAGAGAAAAAGAAAACGTAAGTGAAAGCGAAAACGGAAACGAAAGCAAAAACGAAAACGGAAACGAAAACGGAAACGAAAACGGAAACGAAAACGGAAACGAAAATCGAACGCGGCAGGAACTTTCATAAACGTATACGGTTTTTCGGGTCAGAAAAAAATTGCGGAAAATTATGACCGGAGCCGAAGGCGGCGGCCATCATTTTCGTTTATTCCTCTTTTTCTTCCTGAACAAAATCATCCATTTTGCTCTGCTTGTCACAGTAGCATTTTTCTCCCGGAATCGAGACGGGGTAGATTTCTGTGGCGCAAGCCAAACAAAGCTTGCTTTTGTCAATGCCGACCGCTTTGACGAGACCGTCGACGCTGAGGTAGCCGATCGTGTCGGCATTCAAGGCGGCGCAGATGCCTTCTTTGGTTTTGTGGGTGGCAATGAGTTCTGCGCGGGTCGGCATATCAATGCCGAGGTAGCAGGGACCGACAATGGGAGGGCTTGCCACGCGGAGGTGGACTTCTTTGGCGCCGGCTTTTTTAATCATGTCAACGATTCTGCGGGAGGTGGTGCCGCGGACAACGCTGTCGTCAACGATGACAACGCTTCTGTTTTTGAGGTTTTCGTTGATTGTGTTCATTTTCAGGCGGACGGCCATTTCACGCATATCCTGATGCGGAAGAATGAATGTTCTGCCGATGTATCTGTTCTTCATCAGCCCTTCAATGTATTCGATTTTTGATTCGCGTGAGTAGCCGATTGCGGCCGCAATGCCCGAGTCGGGGACAGGAGATACGATATCAGCGTCGGCCGGTTGTTCGAGTGCCAGCTGCTTGCCGATTCTTTCGCGGGCGGAATAAACGAGCTGGCCGTCAATGATTGAGTCGGGGCGGGCAAGGTAAATGTATTCAAAAACACAGTGGGCGGCTGCGTCTCCTGTGGCCGTGAGGATGCTTTCCACTTCGCCGGTCTTCTTAAAAATCATAATTTCGCCGGGTTTTAAGTCGCGGACGAGAATACCGTTAATGGTGTCAAGCGCCACGCTTTCGGAAACGACGGCATAACCGCCTTCGATTTCGCCGTAACAGATCGGTTTATTTCCGATGGTGTCGCGGACGGCATAGAGGTCGCCGTTGATCATAATTATTAAAGCGTAAGAACCGATCAGGCGTTTCATGACGTTTTTCAAAGCGTCGGCCGGATCCAGATGCAGCAATTCTTTCACCAAAAGAAGGCCTATAATTTCGGCGTCGAGAGCTGTTGTAAAAATACGTCCTTCAGATTCCAGCTCATCTTTGAGGTTTGCGCTGTTGACCAAATTACCGTTGTGAGCAATTGCGATAACGCCGCCTTTGAAGTTTAAGACGAACGGCTGACAATTTTCAATCGTTTGCGTGCCGTATGTCGCGTTGCGGACGTGGCCGATGCCGACATAACCGACGATGTCTTGAAGTTTGTCGCGGGAATAAGCTTCGGAAACCAATCCCATGCTTTTGATGGACCTTGATTTTGACCCGTCGAACACAACAATGCCCGTCGAGTCTTGTCCGCGGTGCTGGAGCGCGTAAAGCGCGTAATAGAGTTTAAAAGCAACAATATTCGTCGGCGGCGCAGGGTCATGAATAATAACTCCGGCAACGCCGCATTCTTCCTTCAAATTGAATCACCTTACACGAATTGAAATTAAAAGAATTGAAATAAAAAATTGATAGGAAATTGATAGAAATTGAAAAATTAAATAAATTTCATCACTCAATCTTAATCAGCTTTATATGAAAATTTGATGGTTAAAAAAATATTTAACCTTATCCGTGTTTTTTGAATCTTTGACATCCGGTTGGTCGAATTCATTTCGGTAAGTCTTCTCTTCACGAAAAAAAATCAAAAAATACAAAATTAAAAACAAATTAAAATACAAATTAAAATCAAAATTAAAAACATATTAAAACAAACAGAAAAGCCGAAAATTGAAAAATAGAAAGAGGTAAAATAAAAAAGGGAAACGATGAACTTAAGAGTCACCGTTTAACTTAGATTTTCTGACCCATTTGTAATCTCTTAACTTGGCAGATCTTCCGAATCCGCAAGCGACACACTGCTTGGTGTGGATGTTGAAAGATGTGCTGCCGCATCTTCTGCATTTCATATGTGTTCGTTTTTGTCTCTGGCCCAATGAGGGCGTTCCTTTAACCATAATTCTTCACCTAATGTTAAAATGTAAATGTTTTGGATGAGTTGATAACAGGATTAACGATATAAAACCGTCGGCCAAAATACGGCAATGTCTTCCATGACGCCGCTTCGGCAAAATTTTGGAAAAAATTGAATAAAAAAAGTCGGCCGGGCCGATATTTTAAATCAATTTAAGGAGAAACGTAAACAATGTTGTCTCCTCTGACGACAAGACTTGAATACTTTCTGACGCTGACGCCGTCTTTTAATTCTTCCGCATTGTCAAGAACAAGATTCATGTGGATGTCGTAGCCTTTTAATTCTCCTCTGAATTCGCGACCGCCTTTCAGGCGTGCAATAACCGGCTTGTTTAAAGCCTCATTCAAAATGTCAAGAGGTCTGTTCGTCATAGTTTTACCTTTTATGTTGAACCGGCTCCCGGTCTTTGGATCATGCCGGCGTTTCAATATAATTTGTCTGCAAAAAGGTCAAAGACCGCAGACTGTAATTTGTTTAAGAACTGAATTATGATATTTAAACATATCTGTTTTGAATGCTTTAAACAAACGGTTTTAAACCGCAAACAAAACATCTTTTATGACTATGTCCTATAAAGGATAAAAATATTAGTCTGAAAAATCTTCAAATTCAAATTATTGTTTTAATTTCAAATGTTTGTTTCGATTTTATAATTGTTTGTTTCGATTTCAAATTATTTCAATTTCAAATATCAGGAGTGATTTTTTTGCCTTCTCTCAAAAGAAAATGCGTCATGACAATTGCCGGCAGTGATTCCGGTGGCGGCGCCGGCATTCAGGCGGACATGAAAACGTTTTCGGCTCTCGGTGTTCACGGGGCGTGCGTCATTGCTTCCGTCACGGCTCAAAATACGACCGGCGTTAAAGCTGTTTTTGATATCCCCGTTTCTGAAATCGGCAAACAGATCGATACCGTCTGTACGGATATGGACATTTCATTTGCCAAAACCGGAATGCTTTCCTCGCCCGAAATTGTCCGTTTCGTTGCCGGGAAAATTCAAGAATACGGCTTTTCCTTAATTGTCGATCCGGTAATGGCGGCCGAAGCCGGCGGTGAGCTTCTTCAAAAAGAAGCCGTTGCGACAATGGCGGAGGTTCTTCTTCCCGTATCTTATGCCGTCACGCCGAATGTTTTTGAAGCCGAAATCCTTTCCGGTCTTCCGATTAAAAATACGGATGACGCTAAAGCCGCCGCTTTGGAAATTGCCAAAACCGGCGTTAAATATGTTGTCGTTACCGGCGGCCATTTGGACGCCAAGGATGTTATTTATGACGCGGCAAACAAAGAATTCACGCTTTTGCCGGGCACGTTTGTCAAAGGCGGCACGCACGGCACAGGCTGCACTTACTCTTCCGCAATCGTATCGTATCTGGCGCGCGGTTACACATTTGTTCAGGCCTGCCGGCTCGCCAAAGAGTTTGTGGTCGATGCTATTCTGTACTCAAAAATCATTGGCGAAGGCGTGGCTCCCGTCCATCCCGCCGGCGCGTCCGTCCTCAAAGCGGAACGTGCCGCAGTGATTGAAAATATTTTATCCGCGTGGGAAATTTTAAAGCCGGATGACGTTTTTCCGCAATTGATTCCGGAAGTCGGCACAAACATTGCCATGACGCTGCCGGACATTTTTAAAGAGTCGGCTCATGCCGGTTATTATGCTTCGGGAATCCTGCCGCCGCTTCAGCAGCCGCCGATTGGTAAATCGGACAAATGTCCGAGCGCCGACGGGTTCGGTTCATTTGAATCGGCAACGGCCGCATTTCCGGGCCGGATCCACAAGGTAAAAGACAAAACCGGCTCCAAGCTGACCTCTGAAAACCTCGGATATCCGGCGTTCGGTTCCGGTTCGAATCTGGCCAAGGTTCTTCAATCCGCGCAGGAATTCGACGAAACCGTTCGCGCCTGTATTAATTTAAAATACACCGAAGAGAACATCCGATTGTTCGGCCGGGCCGGTTTTTCCTCCCTATCTTTCAACCGGGCGGATGAACCGAAGTGTTTCGATGACAACAAAGAGTGGGGAACGTGGAGTGTTATTCAGGAGGCAGGCGGAGCCGTCCCGGACATTGTTTATGAAACGGGGGGCCACGGCAAGGAAGCCGTTATCCGTGTTTTCGGCACCGATGCCGTTGACGCGGCAAACAAAGTCATTCTTCTTTGCGATGAAATCCGAAAAACCGCATAAAATGAGCAACGGTCAACGTCAGTCAAAATTTATGAAAAAAATCGAAAGTTTAATGTCAATGTTTATGTCAATATTTTTCAAATAAAATTTCAAATAAAAAAAGCTAAACGGTTAACCGTTTTTTGATTTTAAAACCGTTTATTGCTTTTAGTTTATTGCTTTTAGTTTATTGCTTTTAGTTTATTGCTTTTAGTTTATTGCTTTTAAGTTTATGTTTTAAGTTTATTGCTTTTTAATTTACCATTTGTTATAGCGCACTCTTTCTTTTTTGAAGCGGTCCGCTTTCTCGGGCGCTTTTTCGGGATAACCGATGACCACAAAGGCATACGGTATGACGTTTGCCGGCAGGTTAAACATCTTTACAAATCCGGCCATTCGCTCTTCCCTCGGGTAAACGCCGGTCCAAACGGCGCCCAGCCCCCCGGCGTGGAGTGCAAGGAGAAGGTTTTGCGTTGCGGCGCCCAGGTCTTGAGGGAAAAATCCTTCCGCACTTTCATATTCTTTGTTAAAACATATCAAAACGCCGGCAGGCGCTCCTTTTGACATTCCGGCGTGCGGGCTGAATTCCGGAACTTCATCCATCAGTTCCTTTTTATCAATAATAATGAAGTCCCACGGCTGTTGGTTTCTGGCAGACGGCGCAAACATGGCGGCCTTTACGGCTTCTTCGATCAATTCCATCGGTACGGGTTTATTTTGATATTTTCTCACGCTTCTGCGCGTATAAATCGCTTCCATCGCATCCATTTTGGATTCCTCTTTATTATTAGAATTATTATTTGAATTATTTTTAGAATTAATATTTGAATTATTATTTGAATTATTTTTAAATCATTTTAGAATAAATCCGGCAATCATCGGGCATAATTATTCTGTCCGAGAACCGGCTGCTCCGTTATTAATTCCGGCTGTTCCGTATTAAAACAGACGATTTCATTTATTATAAAATATTGGTATTTCTTTCGTCCGTTACAACAAAAAAGTTTAAAAAGAATCCGACTCTTTATGAGATGCTGTTTTTCCGAAACAGTTGTTTTTAAAATTAAAATCGCAATGCGGAGGTTGCCGAGTGGTCAAAGGCGGCAGGTTCAGGGCCTGTTCGTGTAGACGTTCGTGGGTTCAACTCCCATCCTCCGCACTTTTTACTTCTAGCTTTTTACTTCATTTTTTGTCCGGACAGCTGCTCAAAAAGGAATTGACTTGAAAATCCCGTCAGCCGGCCGACAACAGAAATCAATTCGTCACCGAATGTTTTTTGATCTATTTTCTCAGAGTTAATCTTATTTGACGCATATTCGCCGACAGCGCCTTTGATTATAATGGACAAAGACTTCGGGTCGAGTTTCGGAAAGCCGCCGTCTTCTTGAATCAATTTTATGATTTCTTCCAGCAAATCGCTGTCATCGGACTCCAGTCCGTAATAGGGGACCCCGTTTTCATCGCGGGCATTATAAATAAGTTCTGTCACGGATATTCCTTCGTTCGGATGTTCCGTGGAATAGGATAAATCCGCGCGAATGTAAGCGATGAGCTTTTCCATCGGCGTATCAGCTTCTTTGACCCAGCTTACAATGTATGTTATTCTTTTCTCAAGAAGTTTTTTTACAAGTACATCCGTCAGGTCTCTTTTGGTCTGGAAATAATATGAAATCAGCGCCGTGCTGATCTTTGCTCTTTTGGCGATATGCGCCAGACTTGCGTTAGAATAACCGGTTTCACTGATCACCGCAACGGCGGCGTCCATGATTTGCTCTTTTCGAATATCGGAAATCAATGAATTCGGCATTGCATACCGGGGTTCTTTATTTTTTTGAGGGGCCATGACGTTCATCGGAAGGGGCTGGTTTGAATATTTATTGGCTTTCACCGTCTATTCTGAATTTGAATGATTTTTGATAGAACGTTCAAAATTTCAATCAATAAATCAGCATATAAATTCTTATTCAAATATTTAAACGTTTGTTCAAAATTTGATATTTTCAAAAGCTTTCGGAAATTAATTAAATCATTAACGCATTTAAACCGCTGATAATGTTTCGGGACCCGTGGACATATGAAATATCATTACCGCAATTTCCTGCGCGAACGCCGTGACCGTTTGACACAGGACGATATTATTCAAAAAAGTCAGATCATAACGGATACGCTTGTCGAATCAGATATGTTCAAAAATTGCGGCTCTCTTTTTGCTTATCTGGGCGTCCGAAACGAGGTTCAGACGTATCCGCTTATTGATTATTGCTTTAGAATCGGAAAGCCGGTTTATGTGCCGGTAACGCGCGATAAAGAAATGTTTTTTACGCGGTTGTTTGATTTTTCGCATTTGAAAGAAGCGGCTTTCGGTATTCCCGAACCCGAAAATCCCGTGCCGGCAAACCCCGACCGCCAATCATTGTTCGTTATCCCCGGCGTGGGATTTGATAAATGCGGCAACCGTATCGGATACGGAGCCGGTTTTTATGACCGGTATCTGTCGCGCCGCGCGTCCCTCCATTTGGTCGGAATTTGTTTTGAAATACAGCTTGTTGACCTTCTTCCCGCAGAAGAAACAGACATTCGGATGGATTCCGTTCTGACGGAAAAAAGATGGATCGTCGGGAAAAATTGCTGACTGTTTTCCCGGTTTATCCTCTTTAAAATTCGATTCCGTGTCATACAATATATGACCTCTATTATTCATTCCTTAAGTATTATTTTCAATCTTTTAATGTCAAAATGACCCGGATTTCAACTCGAAAAATTCAAAAATCTATCAAAAAAAATTAGTTTATCGAATGCATTTTTCAACAATACATTTATATATGATAGTTGAATTATATAGCTTTACGCATGGTAACTCATAGCACATTATAGATGCCTAAAATTTGATATTTTCGGTTTTTTTTGTGTGCTAAGATTTGCTTATCCAAGGCTGCCGTTGAGAAATTATTAGTATCATACGATGCCGCCATTGAAAACGCCACAATTTCAATATTCAACGCCACAACTATCAAATGTTATCATTTCATGGGGTTTTACCTCCTGAATCGGTTTAGCATTTTATGGTCAAACAGATATTATCTGTGTTTAATTTATAAAAACGTCCCTATCTCATTCACACAACTCACACAATTCAAAGAGGTTTTCGTATGCAGTCAATCATTCAAGAAGCATTAAAATACACAGAACATGACAAAACCGTTTCTCACACAGACACTGACGACAGTTTTGACTTCGGCCAGCCCCGCATCGTCATTGTCGGTTGCGGCGGCGCAGGTAACAATACGATTAAACGGCTTTACAACATGGGTGTTGACAACGCCGAAACGATCTGTATCAATACAGATAAACAGGACTTAGACAGAACCCGCGCTGACAAAAAAATCTTGATTGGTAAGACTCTTACACGAGGCCTCGGCGCCGGCGGCTACCCCGAAATCGGAAGAAAAGCGGCCGAACTCGCCAGAGGAACCCTCGAATCTGTTTTGAAAGATGCCGACCTCGTTTTCGTCACAGCCGGTATGGGCGGCGGAACGGGCACAGGTGTCGCCCCCGTTGTTGCGGAAGTTGCCAAAGAACAGGGCGCAATCGTCATCGGTATGGTTTCCAGCCCCTTCAAAGTTGAAGGATCCCGCTCTCAGAAAGCGCAGGAAGGTATCGAAGCTTTAAAGAAGGCTGCCGACACCGTTGTTATTTTGGACAACCAGAGACTTTTGGCCCACGTCCCCAATCTCCCCATCGATCAGGCCCTTTCCGTTATGGACCAGCTCATCGCTGAAACCGTGAAAGGTATCACTGAAACGATTACAGAATATTCATTGATCAACCTTGACTATGCCGACGTCCGCGCCACAATGGGATGCGGCGGAATCGCCGTTATGATGGTCGGCGAATCCAAGAACCAGAACAAGAGCCAAGAAGTTGTCAAAGCCGCTTTGAACCACCCGCTCCTTGACGTTGATTACCGCGGCGCAACCGGCTGTCTGATTCACATCACCGGCGGTCCCGACCTCAGCCTTCAGGAAGCTATGGAAATCGGCGAACAGTTAACCTATGAAATTTCATCCGACGCCAAAGTGACAATCGGCGCCCGCGTGCTTGAAGAATATGAAGGCCGCGTCAGAGTCATGGCCATTATGACCGGCGTTCAGCAGAAAACAAGCAGTTTTATCTCAAACCGCGACATGAACTACAGCGTTTCCAAAAGCAGAGACATGAACATCTCCGCAAAAAGAAGCGGCAACGATATTATTGACTTCATCTAAAAACAAAACTAAAAACAAAAACGAGTAAATGCAAATTGCATTTACTTCTTCTTCTATCTCTCCGTTTTATTTTTTTCCCTTTTTATTTTTTCTTTTTTTTTATCTTCCAACCGGCAAGGTACTTGAAAAGTTTATTTATTCCTTTTTCATATATATCCAAACGGATTAATTCCGACACGGATTGATTACAGATTGATTACGGATTGATTTCATGAAGATACTCATTGTTACCGGCCGGCTGGCTTTTGACAGGGCTTTTGAAGCCGTTTCCGGTTTGGCGGATGTTGATGTTTTAGAACTGCCGACAGCTGTGGCTTCGCTCATCACGCCGCAAAAATTAATAACAGGATTTTCATCCTCGCCGTTTTCAAAAAACAAATATGACGCCGTTTTGGTTTCGGGTTTTTCCCGTTTTGATTTTTCGCGGGCGGAAGCTGAAATCGGCTGCCCTGTTTATTTAGGACCCAAGCACGTCGTTGATTTGAAATACGCTCTTTTTTCCGGCGTTTTTTCAAAAACGATACCCGCATGTGAATTGATTCATACAAAAAAAGCGGAAAAAGTTAAGGAAACGCTGGCGGAAGCTTCTCGGACGGAAAAAGCCGCATTTCATGCCGGAATTTCCGCGAATGCGCTCGCATCTTTCAAAACCGTTTCAATCGGCGGCGATTCCCGAATGAAAGTTTTGGCTGAAATTGTTCAAGCCGAATCACTCGCTTTTCCGGAATTGGAAGCTGAAATAAAATATTTAATCGGCGAAGGCGCCGATATGATCGATTTGGGTTTTTCGCCCGACGCCGATGAAACAATGATTTCAGATACCGTCTCTTACGCAAAATCAGTCTCTTCTGTTCCCGTCAGCGTTGATGTCGGCGAATTCCGGCAAATCCTCGCAGGGATTTCGGCAGGCGCAGACTTAATTTTAAGTATGGACAGCGCCGGCCTCTTTGAATTCGACCGCCTTCTCAGCGGGGAATGCAGTGGGGAATACAGTGGTGAATGCAGTGGGGAATACAGCGGTAAATACAGCGGTAAATACAGCGGTAAATACTTCCCAAAGCCGCCCGCTGATTTAAAAGATATTGCGGTTGTTGTCATTCCCGATTTATTTTCCGAAAAAAATAAGCTTGAAACACTTGAAGCCAACATTGCTTCGGCTCAAGCGGCCGGATTTCAAAAAATTATCGCCGATCCGATCTTATCGCCTCCCGGCAGCGGAATGACTTCTTCGGTTTCCGATTATTTTGCTTTTCATCAAAGAAATCCGGATATTCCGGTTTTATTCGGCGCGGGCAATGTCACGGAATTATATGATGCCGACTCGGCAGGCATGAACGCATTGCTGGCGGCGCTTGCGAATGATTGCGGCGCAGCCGTCCTCTTTACGCCGAATGCCAGCGACAAGGGAAAAGGTTCCGTCCGCGAATTGAGAAAGGCTTCCGATATGCTTCTTCTTTCCAACCTTTTACGCTCTTCTCCCAAAGATTTGGGAATTGATTTGCTGCTTCTGAAGGAAAAAAGAAAGCGGCCGGATTTAAATTTATTATTAATCTCAAAAAGCGGCGTCTTTGACGTCTTGCATTTGAGGGATGAAGATGTTGAGAAAACACCGGATTTTGAAAAAATGCCGGATTTTGAAAAAATGCAGGATTTTGAAAAAACGCCGGCGGATTCGGTCCATTCATCCGCGGCTCCGGCGGCCCTGCCTTCCGAGTTTATTTTGTCCGGCCCGCTGAACCCGGCTTTTGCGCCCGGCACAAAATGGGGCTGGAAACCGGACAAAGCCGGCAATTTTATCATCGGCGTTACATCCGTTTCCGATTTATTGAACTATTTTTCGGACCGGCTCAACAAGGATGAAATTGAAAAATTGAAAACGGTCGATACGCCGGGTCAAAGAGTTATTGTGGCGGTCCATCCGAAAACGTTCATCATCGGCACGGATTCGGCGTTTATGCTTGAGACCGCTTTAAACGGCGGCTTGATTTCCGAGCCGAGTCATGCCGGTTATTTGGGACGTGAACTTCAAAGGGCGGAAATTGCCCTTCTTTTTGGAAGAAGCTATTCCCAAGACGATATTTTCTAAACCTCGGTATTTCTAAACTTCGGTATTTTTCAACCTCGGTACAAAATGTCGTTTATTCGGGGTAGGCTATTAATATTTGAAAAATATTTGATAATTATAAGTTGAAATAAATTTCACACATGATTCATTTGCTTCAATTGCATTATTGAGATTTTTCAGGTGACAGAATGAGAATTGACAACCAAGACAAGATGAAGATTTTCGGCGTTTTGGCCGAGCGGTATTTTACAGACAATCAATGGCGTTTCTATTCCGTTTCCGACGACGCCGAAAAAATCCAAAAGATTTATGAAAGCATCAATACTCAGCACGCTGCTTATCCGAACATTACCCGCGACTGGTATGTCCAAAACGGCGGCGCCCGAAACATTCACCTGACCGACTCGTGGGATGAATTAAAAACCGTTGTCGGCTTCTTAAAAATTGCCGGAAACTGTTTTGACTATTTTGTCGATACCGGCGAAATCAAAGCTTTCTGCATTTTAAGCGGCACCAAGGAATTGGAACCC